>CATKZA010000093.1 GCA_949841235.1 uncultured Clostridiaceae bacterium | reverse complement strand
GTTCTTTCTTATACCATCGGATATAGGCATTGGCACTGCCCCAGGGAAAGCGATAATTTTTCACATCGAAAGACACGCAGGAGCGGATCTTCTCCCTTGTCTGCTCCAAATCCTTCTTATACGTCTCCCCCGTCTGATAAATCTTATCTGCCTGATGCGTATAGGAATGCAATCCCAGTTCGTGTCCCTCCTCCACTTCCCTTTTCACCACGTCCTCCATCTCTCCCTCAATCTGCTGGCCAATAAGAAAAAAGGTGGCGGGAACCCCCTCCTCTTTCAGTACATCCAGATACTTCCCTGTCAGGGAACTGGGACCATCATCAAAAGTGAGATACGCCACTTTTTTTCTGGCGGGTTTCTCCTCCCCCGCAGTAGTTCCAGATGTCTCCCAAGCCATCACTGCCCTCGCCAGAAAAAGAATGGCGCACACCGCCGTCAATGCCCCCGCCAAAAAGAACAGTCGATTCTTCCACACTGCAATTCCCCCTCTCTGCCACTCCTTCAAATCGGCACATCCAATATCATTTCAATCTCACTGCCACAGGCGAATCTCCCCTTCAATCAATTCGCCTGTGCATGGCATTATATTTATATGAAAGACTTCCTGTTACTATTCACAGCTATTTCTAGAAAGAGATTAGAATCCTTGTGCTTGCACATAAGATTCTGATTCTTTTCTAGAAATATGCTGTGGAAGTTGTTCATACTTCCTTGCTTTTCCCCTGGAATTAAGATATACTTTTTAGAAAAAGACATGCCGAAGAAGGCAGAATGGAGGACGTATATGAAATTTGGTTTTTTCGATGACGCAAACAAGGAGTATGTCATCACAACTCCCAAGACACCACTTCCATGGATCAACTATCTGGGAAGCAATGAATTCTTTTCCCTGATTTCCAACACCTGTGGTGGCTACAGTTTTTATAAGGATGCGAAACTGCTGCGTCTCACCCGATACCGCTACAACAGCGTGCCCACCGATGAGGGCGGACGCTATTTCTATATCAAGGAAGGGGACACCGTGTGGAATCCCGCATGGTCACCGGTGAAAGCGGATTTGGATTCCTACGAGTGCCGCCACGGCATGGGATACAGTCGCTTCACTTCTGTAAAAAACGAGTTGGAAGCATCTCTCCTTGCCTTCGTCCCGGTCCATGACAACTGCGAGGTGAACCAGATGACCCTGACCAACAACTCGTCTCAGGAGAAAACCTTTACCCTGTTCTCCTATATCGAGTTCTGTCTCTGGAATGCCATGGATGATATGACCAATTTCCAGCGCAACCTGAATATCGGCGAAGTGGAAGTCATCGGCTCCACCATCTACCACAAGACTGAATACAGGGAGCGGCGGAACCATTACGCCGTATACTCTGTCAATACTCCCGTGGACGGATTCGACACCAGCCGGGATGAATTTCTAGGTGCATACCGGGGCGTGGACGACCCCCAGGTAGTGGCCGAGGGCAAATCCCATAACTCCATGGCCAGCGGATGGTTCCCCATCGGTTCCCATCAAATCAACGTGACATTAAAGCCCGGCGAGTCCAAGAAATTTGTCTTCGTGCTGGGCTACTGCGAGAATCCCCAGGAGGAGAAGTTCTCTGCGCCTGATGTCATCAACAAAAAGCCCGCTGACGAGCTGCTGGCAAAATACCAGACCAGCGAGCAGGTAGATGCCGCTCTGGCAGAACTGAATGCCCATTGGGAAAATCTCCTCTCCAAGTTTACCGTCTCCTCCCAGGAGGAAAAATTAGACCGCATGGTAAACATCTGGAATCAGTACCAGTGCATGGTCACCTTCAATATGTCCCGCTCCGCTTCCTACTATGAATCCGGCATCGGCAGGGGCATGGGATTCCGGGATTCCTGCCAAGATCTTCTGGGCTTCGTGCATTTGATTCCCGAGCGGGCTAGGGAGAGAATCATTGATATCGCCTCCACCCAATTCGAAGACGGAAGCGCATACCATCAATACCAGCCACTGACCAAGATGGGAAATGCAGACATCGGAAGCGGATTCAACGACGACCCCATGTGGCTGATTGCCTGCGTATCCGCCTATGTGCGGGAGACCGGGGACACTACCATCTTGGAGGAAATGGTTCCCTTCGACAATGATGCCAGCAAGGCACAGACCCTGAAAGAGCATTTGAAGCGTTCCTTCGACTATATCGTGAACCACAAGGGGCCCCACAATCTTCCTCTGATCGGACGAGCTGACTGGAATGACTGCCTGAACCTAAACTGCTTTTCAGAAAACCCGGGAGAATCCTTCCAGACCTTCGGTCCCAGCGAGGGACCTGTGGCAGAGTCCGTATTTATTGCCGGAATGTTCGTAAAGTACGGAAAAGAATATGCAGACCTGTGTGCCTTCACCGGCGACCAAGCCGAGGCGGACAGGGCCATGAGCGAAGTGTCTGCCATGAGCGATGCCGTTCTGAAAGATGGCTGGGATGGCGAGTGGTTCCTCCGGGCATATGATTCCCAGAGCGTGAAAGTGGGTTCCAAGGAAAATGAAGAGGGACAGATTTACATCGAGCCCCAGGGCTTCTGCGTTCTGGCCGGAATTGGCGTAGAGAGCGGCGAGGCGGAGAAGGCGCTGGATTCCGTCAAGGAAAAACTGGATACCAAATACGGCATCGTGCTATTGCAGCCCCCTTACACCAAGTATCATCTGGAACTGGGAGAAATCACCTCCTATCCGCCGGGATACAAAGAGAATGCCGGCATCTTCTGCCACAATAACCCTTGGGTTTCCTGCGCGGAGACAATCATCGGCCGGGGCAACAGGGCATTTGAGATCTATCGGAGAACCTGCCCTGCCTACATTGAAGATATCAGCGAGATCCATTGCACGGAACCCTATGTCTACTCCCAGATGATTGCCGGAAAGGATGCCCACTTCTTCGGACAGGCAAAGAACAGCTGGCTTACCGGAACGGCCGCTTGGACCTTCGTCAATGTGAGCCAGTACATCCTGGGCGTTGTCCCCACGCTGAACGGTCTGAGCATTGACCCCTGCGTGCCGGAGGAAATGGGCACGGGCTTTACCATGACCCGCAAATACCGGGAAGGCGTTTACCAAATCAAGGTGGAGAATCCAAACAAGGTGGAGAAGGGCGTTGCAAAGCTCGTGGTAGACGGAAAAGAACTTACCGGCACTACCGTGGTGCCTTACGAGAAGGGAAAGACTGAATACCATGTCACCGTAGTGATGGGCTAAAAAGGCGAGAAGCCTTTCCAGGCAAAGTTTTGATTGTAGAATCTATAGATTGAAAGACTGCCCTATGGGAATAACATCCCATAAGGCAGTCTTTTATTTGTTCATCTGATTCCATTTTCTACGCCGGTAACGCTTGCTTGATATCCTGCCATCCATGCATCACCGATTATCCACCCGCTCCGGATACATGTCATGGCGGCTCAGCCGCTCAAAGGCCACCTGCTCCCACCTGGTTCCCGGCTTGCCATAATTGCAGTACGGATCTATGGAAATGCCCCCCCGGGGCGTAAACTTTCCCCAGACCTCGATGTATTTCGGCTCCATCAAGCGTATCAGGTCCTTCATAATGATATTCACGCAGTCCTCATGAAAATCCCCGTGATTCCGAAAACTAAACAGATATAATTTCAAAGACTTGCTCTCCACCATCTTCTCTCCCGGCACATAAGATATGATGATATTGGCAAAATCCGGCTGTCCCGTAATCGGGCACAGGCTCGTAAATTCCGGGCAGTTAAACTTCACAAAATAATCATTCTCCGGATGCTTGTTCTGAAACGTCTCCAATACCTCCGGGGCATAATCATCGGGGTATTTGGTCCCCTGGCTTCCCAGCAGCGTCATCGTTCCTTCCTGTTCTCTCCCTGACATCCATTCTCCTCCTAATTCGATTTAATTTTCTATAGTTATCATGCCGGATCCACCACGCCATTGATGCGGAAGGCTTCCGCCCTGTCAATGCAAGTCCCGCACACGCCGCAGGGCTTCTCCTTCCCCTCATAGCAGCTCCAGGTGAGGTGATAGGGAACCTGCAATTCCAACCCCTTCTTCACCACCTCCCATTTTGCAAGGCCCACAAAAGGCGCCTCCACTTTCAGCTGCTCTCCACTGCCGATGAAAATGGCATCTGAAATCGCCTGATGAAATTCCATGCTGCAATCAGGATAGGCATTTCCCGCCGCATCGTCCCCATGCGCGCCATAGTAAATCACGCCGCATCCCTTGGACAGTGCCAGGCTTGCCGCCGAGGAGAGAAAGAGCCCATTGCGAAAGGGGACATAAGTGGACACCGGCTTTCCCTCCGTCTTTTTCAACTGCTCTCCATATTCCTCCTCCGGAATCTCCTGCCCCGAATGCTTTAGCAGAGAGCAATCGCTATAGGCAAATATTTTCGCCAAATCCAAAGACAGATACTCCACCCCATAATATTCCGCCACGGCCTTGGAAGCCCGCAATTCCTTATCATGTTTCTGCCCATAGGAGACAGACAGGGCTATCACCTGCTCCCTTCCATACTTTTCCACAGCCATGCCAAGGCATGTGGTGCTGTCAATACCTCCGCTGGCAAGTACCATCGCTTTCATAAATCATTCCTCCTGTCGCTACTATTCACAGCTACCTTTGCCCATCTCATCTCCGCTCCAAACGCATCTGCAAAAACTGATCCTCTCGGAATGCCCCCCGCAAGGTATAAGTTTTCGTCGTAGCCGCCGCCTTCTTGATGCCCCTGGCGGACATGCAGCTGTGAGTACCCTCGATCACCACCGCCACATCCTCGCTGCCCAGAATCTCCTGCAAGATCTCCGCAATATCCGCACCGATTCTCTCCTGCAGCTGCAGCCGCTTCCCCACCATGTCCGCTACCCTGGCAATCTTGCTAAGCCCAATCACCCTGCCCTTTGGCAGATAGGCCACCGTGACCTTCATATCATACATCAATGCCAGATGATGCTCGCAATAGCTGAAAATGTCAATATCCCTGACCAGAACCATATCCTGGCCATTTTCCTGAAAATCCATCTCCTCTGAAAAAGTCTTAGAAAACATCCGGGCGATTTCATGGTTGGAATAATTCATCCCCTCAAATACTTCCTCATACATCCTCGCCACCCTGTCAGGCGTCTCCCGCAGCCCCTCCCTGTCAGGATCATCCCCCAACGCCACCAAAATCCCCCGCACATGTTCCCTGATCGCCTCTGTATCTATCGCCATATCTAACCTCCACTCAAAATTTTCCTGCGCAAAAGATTCTCCATTCTCACCCTTCCGAACATGCCTGCATCGCAGGCACAAACAATCAGTGAGAAGAATGCCCGTTTTTGGCATTCTTCCGGTGTGTAACTTAGAAGTTCTTAGCCTGCGTTTTTTGCTGGCTTAGAACTTTCTTTACACACTTCCGAACATGCCGCCACAGACGACACCCCCCCCTGAAGCGAAGAACAGCTCCGCTATTCTTCTTAGGAATGACTTAGTTTCACTTGGCGGTGTCTTTTACCGCCTTAGTGAATCTTCATTCCTTTTAGACCCCCCTTGCCTCCGGATCCCAAATCACCTTGTGCAGCTGAATCTGCATCCTGGCACGGTTCCATTTTCTCTCCGTCATGAATGCCACCATTTCCTCCGGGCGAATCTTCCCAAACACCGGGCTCAAGAACACCGCCCCCCGGCAATCCGCCAGTTCCCCCTGGCAAATTTCAAACGCCCTATCCAAGTCTGCCTTGTCGGACACCACGAACTTCACCGTATCTTTCGCAGACAACCCTTGGAAATTCTCCCCTCGCATCCGTTCCTCCATGCCGCTTCCCGGCAGCTTGTAATCCACGGTAAACGCAATCTTCGGAGAAATGTTCTGAAAGGGTTCCAGCGGCACGCTGCCATTGGTCTCAACCTCCACCCGATATCCAGCCTCTGCCAGCGCCCGAAGCAATAAATCAATCCCCCTCTGCAAAAGGGGTTCTCCTCCGGTAACCGTCACATTCCTCACCTGAAATTCCCACAGCGCATCCAGAATCTCGCCTATCCCCATATTCTGACAGGACGCATCCGGCTCATTCGCCCAACTGGTATCGCAGTATGTGCATGCCAGATTGCACCCCTTCATCCTCACAAAGGCCGCTCGCTCTCCTGCCCGCTGTCCCTCCCCGTTAATGCTCTGAAAAATCTCCACCACCTGGTAGGATGGCTCTTTTCCTGCTTCCATATCTCCTCCCGAATATCTCATGCCACTCTGCTTTCACCGATGCCCGCCATGCCTTGCCCGCCTTCGCTTCTCACGCCCGGTATGCCGCACAATTATTCGGCGTCTCATACACCTTCACCATGGAGACGGGATGCCCCATTTCCGCCAGCAGGTCATAAAAATATTTGGCAAAATTCTCCGCCGTAGGGCGGAAAGGCAGTTCCACCAGGCAAAAGCCCTCCTCCTCTAACGCTTCCATGGTCTTGCCCTTCAGGGTTCCCCTCTCAATCAGAAAATTATGATCCAGCCTGTCCACAATCTTCTTCAATTCTTCCTTCAGCACGGAAAAATCCACGCACATTCCCCGCTCTTGGTCATTTTCCCGCAAAGCCTCCGTCTCGATCTCCAACAGCACCCGCCATCGGTGTCCGTGAATATTCCCGCACTTCCCCCGGTAATCCGCCAGAAAATGGGCAGCGTCAAAGCTTTGCTCAATCGTAAGTTGATACATCTCTCCTCCTATTCAATCAAGTAGGGAAGGTTTATCGCCCCCTACTCGTCCCACAGCCCATCCACCACCTTCGTGGCATAGTTCCACTGTGCGAGCCTGTGCATTTAAAATCGGGCAGACCGCAGTCTGCCCGATTCGTAGTTTCATTCATAATTGCCCTCACGCCGCGACCAGAGGAAGCGGCTAAAGGGCCGGTGTTTATGCCGCTTGCGGCACAAACTCGTGTTTTACTAAATCAGCAGTCCTGGTTTTGTTTATAGACAGGATGGTAC
>CATKZA010000092.1 GCA_949841235.1 uncultured Clostridiaceae bacterium | reverse complement strand
AATACCTCCGATGCTTCCCGGATGACATCTTCCAATGTACAATAAATTTCATGCCTGGCGATTGCTTTTGGCATTTCAGGATTTCTTAGGCCGTGCTTGTCATTCATATAGGGGGGATTGGTAATTACCGCATCAAAAACATGCTTTCCATAGATGGAAGATGCCTCCCTGATATTTCCCTTGGTGACATGGATTTGCTCTTCCAACCCATTCAATGCGATGCTGCGAATTGCCATATCCGCACTTTCCTCTTGGATTTCCAAGGCATCAAAGCGAGATGCGTCTGAAATGGCACAGAGAAGAATGGGAATAACGCCAGTACCTGTTCCCATATCCAGTACCCGACTGCCCTTTTTTAATTCTGCAAAATGGGACAGAAGGACAGCGTCCATCCCAAAGCAGAATTTTTCCGGGTGCTGGATGATATGGTACCCACTTCTCTGCAAATCATCTAAGCGTTCACCTGCACGAAGTTGTTGTTTAAAGTACATAAATATGTTCTCCAATTCCAGTATATGATAATTTGAAAAAAAATACAAGTCTTAATTATAAAAATCTGTATAAAATTAACAGAAGTCTGGTCTATATGGTATACAAGCAATTCATGGCTCATCCAGCCATGCTATTTTCAGCCGGCTGGATGATAATGTTTATGCTGATAGAATTATCATGAATAGTAGCAATAGGATATCATGTTTTATCTTCGTCCCTGATGCCGACCGCCTTTATGGGAGTTATGGCTATTGCGGTAGCGGGATTTATGGTTTCTATTTTCAAAGCGTTCCTCGTCCTGGTCTTCATATGGATTATCATTCTGTCTTTTTCGATAATCATTATTGTGGCGATCAGAAGTGTTTTTTCGATTTTTCCGATATTCTTTTCTGCCATCGCCCCGCTTGGACCTGTCAAAGCGTTCTTCGCCCTGATCCCTGTACGTTTCTTCGCCCCGCTGTCGGTAATCTCTTCTTCCATTGCGGGAATTATTCCGTCGCCTGCCCTGGTAATTTCTTCCCCCTTTGGCATTCTGCTCGCCGCTCTCTGCCGCATCTTCTAAATCCTTCTTTTCAAGCTGCTCCAATTCCCTCAGGGTGTTCTCGTCCAATTCTTCATCAGGCAAAGCTTGTCCCCCGGGGGTCTCTGAAGGGCGGTTATGATTGTCAAACCGAAGTTCGTTTACCGCATATTCCCGAATCTCCCTCTCATCATTTCTCTTGGTTATCAATACCTTTACCTTTTGCTTCAAATCGCTGATGCTTCGCACATATCCTTTATATCCATTGTAGGTGGTTACGGCATCGCCAATATGGGGAAGGGTTTTGTTCAGGTATTCATAAGCCTCCTCCTCATTTTTCAGGCAGCACATGAGCCGCCCGCAAGCCCCTGATATTTTCGATGGATTCAGGGAGAGGTTCTGCTCCTTTGCCATCTTGATGGAGACAGGGGCAAAATCCGACAGAAACGTATGGCAGCACAGGGGGCGTCCGCATATGCCATAGCCGCCCATCAGCCTTGCCTCATCCCTCACGCCAATCTGCCGCAATTCAATGCGCGTGCGGAATACGGAGGCCAAATCCTTTACCAATTCTCTGAAATCTATACGCCCATCGGCGGTAAAGTAAAAGAGCAGCTTGTTCTTGTCAAAAGTATATTCTGAATCGATCAGCTTCATTTCCAGTCCGTGATTCCGAATCTTTTCAAGGCAGATGTCAAAAGCCACTCCCTCCTCAATCTCATTATTTTCGTTTGTAATGTCATCTTCCAGCGTGGCCAGCCGAATAATGGGCTTCAGAGGCTTCACTACTTTCTCTTCCGCAATTTCCCTGGGAGCCAGAACCACCAGTCCATATTCCACGCCCCGGGCCGTTTCCACGATGACGTGATCTCCTTTCTTCACTTCGTGGCCGGCCGGGTCAAAAAAATATGCTTTTCCCGATTTTCTAAAACGAACACCAATAATAGTTACCATATATCAATCCTTTCTTCTCGTCTGTCAATTCTATACTTTTCACAAAGATTTGGCTTTCCGTTTATTCTTTAATCGCCAGAAGCAGAAGTTCGATGGCGGTATCAAAATTGACATTTGCATTCAATCGCACTTTTGCCTTGTCGATGGCACTGATGATTTTTTCAATATCTTCGTAATTCCGCAGGCTGGCCTGCTTGGAAATCGCCTGATATTCTTCCCGGTATAGAAGGATATTGGCATCTTTTGTCACCTTGAACATCAGAACATCCCTGTACCATAATAGCATTAAATCCAGATATTCATTAATCCTTCCCTTTCTCTGGTTCAGTTCCTTGATTATGGAGACGGTGTCTGTGATATCCATGTCGTCAATCTCTTTCACAAGGCGCAGGGTGTCCTCCTTTGTCTCCTGAAAATCTTCGGAAGAGGCAAAATGGATGGCCTTTCCAACATTCCCCTGACAGAATCCGGCGGCAATTTCCGCCCGTTCCGGCTCCATTTGAAGATTGTTAACCAGGTACTGCTTAATCTCTTTCTTGTCCAGAGGCCGGGTATTCAGGACGATGCACCGGGACTGAATGGTTTCTAAGAGAGTATCTGCCGTCTCCGTCAGCAGAATGATCACCGCATATTCCGGCGGCTCTTCAATAGTCTTTAAAAGGGCATTCTGCGCCTGCTCTGTCATCTTATTCGCATCAGGGATAATGTAAATCTTGTGCGTGCTGCTGTAGGGCTTGATGGTGATATCGTTCACCAGCTGATTCCTGATATCATCGACTCCGATACTTGCCTTTTCGTGAACGATGAAGCGCACGTCCGGATGGTTGTTGGAATCTGTCTGAAGGCAGGATTTGCACACGCCGCAGGCATCTCCCTCCGGCGTGGGATTCTCGCAGAGCAGAGTCTTGGTCAGAGCGGAGGCCAGCAGACGTCTGCCGGAACCGGTTTCCCCATTTATGATATAGGCATGGGAAATATTGCCCTGGGATATTCCCCTTTGCAGATGCTTTTTTACATTGTCCTGCCCAATGATATCTTTAAAATTCGCCATATTGACCTCCCTCCAATCTATACTATGGAAATAAGTGTTACTATTCATAGTCAATATCTATCCAGAATTTTATATTATAGTAACATTTAAGTAAATATATCCAAAATCAAGCCTCGGATTTCATCGATTTTGCTTAAAATGGAAATCCGGTCCTTCTCTTCGCTGAGAAGTTCTTCTGCCAATTCATCCAATGTCTGGTTGATTTTCTTTACAATGCCATATACCCGGTGCCTTCCCTTTCTGTCAAGAAAATTTTCTCGGCTGAATTCATGGGAATGGGCGGCAATTTCATTCATGAATTCCTTAATGAGCTTGCGGTATTCCTGCAAGTCCTTTACATCCATGCGCCGGCTCAGCTTATTGCCCTGCTGGGTGATTTCCTCCATCATGAGGGAGAGGTGTGCTTGCAGTTCATTTTCCTCGATGCTGCTGAGCAGGGCAAAACGAAAGGAGCCGTCTGCCTCCGCCATGGAAGTTTTTTGCGTTGCCTGCTGAATCTGCTGCATGTTGTTAATTTTTAAATCCATCTCTGCCCCTCCTTTCCGGATACTATTTTATTAATCGCGCCCTCACAAGCGAGCTTGCTCGGTCCGCTTATCATTATATATAATGATATCGTCATATTTTCATCAATTCTCCCCAAAGAAAATTGTTATTCGAAAAGAAAAGAAATGTTTTCCCAGATCGTTTCGGCAATGGCATCTGCCTCTTGGCTTCCGTCCACGACCAGGATGTTCTCGTCCTCCTGAAATCTATCTATCAAAGAAAAATAGCAGTTTCTCACTTCTGTCAGCCGTTCCCTCGTTTCATATAAATCTCTGTGAAACCTTGTCTTTGCCATGCGCTCTAGGGAAACTTCCGGTTCCACGTCAATAAATATATGGTAATCGGGCCGCAGGATTTTCCCGGCTTCGCTATTAAGTCCCTCAATCCAGTCCAAAGACGTGCTGACGCCCTGATAGGCATAGTTTGAAAGTGTATAGCGGTCGCAGATGACGTGAATGCCCTGCCGTATTTTTAGAAAAATGCCGTCTTGGTCATTCAGCAGGTGATCCAGACGGTCTGCGGCAAAGAGGGTTGCCATGGTGCGCTCGTCGGTCTTCATTCTCCCGGATAGGCATTGGCGTAGCATGGAGCCCACTGGCCCGGAAGAGGGTTCAAAGGTTTCCCAGCAGGGGAGCGACATGGTTTCCATACGTTGCTTTAAACGGTGAATCTGGGTACTCTTGCCACACCCGTCGATTCCCTCAAAAGTAATAAATCGTCCTCTGTTTTCTGCCATGTTTACCTATGCCTTTCTATTGTGTAAAATATGCGCAAAGCCATTTTATACTTTTCACTAGATCGTGCCATTTTCGCTAATCCAAAGGGTATTGCCTTCTCGGCTGGCATCAGAGCAGGCAGCGAATACAGCATCCTCGATTGCCACCGTCCCCTTGTATTGCATTACTCCTGCATTCAGAGAAAAAGGCTCGGTCTGCCGTAGCTTGATATTGTTTACAAACTTCTGGGTGGCATCCATTGCCTGGCTTTCTGTGGTTTCCGTCAAGAGGCATACAATCTGGTTATCAGAAATTCTGGCTACAATATCTGTGATGCGGCAGGTAGACTTAATCACGCTGGCGCAGCGGCAGAGGCAGGGAATTTCCCTTTCCCGATTCTTGCAATGCACTTGGAAAACCACCAGGGACAGGGGGTTGTGATACCGCTTGTGCCGGGCCACTTCCCGCATGGCCTCGTCATAAAACCCCTGCTCGCTCAAGAGGCCTGTCAGAGGATCCGTTTTGGAGACGGCACTCTCGTAAAGGGAGAGGGGGTCGAAATTCTTCCTCCGCTCCGCCATGAGCTTGAATTTCATCGTGGCCTGCTTTACAGATTTCACGCCCAGGCAAACCTTCCAGGAAGTGCCGTCGAAGGCGGCATATTTGTGGGTGGTTGACTGGGAAACCTGGGAAGTCTGGAGATCCAGATCGGACACCAGCACCGCATATTCCGTCACCTGTTCATAAACAACATCACCTATCCTACAGCGATTGTAGGAGCGGTACTTCTGGATACGGTAGTCCTGCATTTCAAAACAGTCGCTCACTGCTTCCCGCCATGCAAAGAACTGGTTTCTGGAGATTCTTTCCTGATCCTCCAAGGTAAGGCATCCGTAGGCGCTGTCCCAGTTCTTAGTATATAGCGCATGGAAAAACTGATCCAGGATATTCTGTGCTGAATCGTATGCCATGCCCTGAGGGGGATGGATGGCAGAAATCACATGATTGCTGCGCTGCCTAAATCGCTCCAGCCAGGTACGCTGATATTGCGTACGCTTGTCCGGGTCGCCCAAAATGCGGTATGCCTCGTTAATCTCCATCATCCGAGCGGTCTGCTGCTCGTTTTTGCTGGTGTCCGGATGGTACAGGGAACACAATTTCCGATAGGCTGCCTTGATCACATCAGGGGAGGCATCGTGATGTACTTGCAGGATTTGATAGTAATCTTTAAAATTGGCTTGCAATCATGACACCTCCTTCTTTTATCTAATAGTCTTTAAAATTGCAATTCAAATGAATCCATCCGTTACTGTGAATAGTAACATCCATCCCTCTATGGGACAGAGCCTGTTGCAATGAGCGGCAAAGCCCTAATTAGTAACAGGCAAACGAAAGTTAATCTAATTATACGCTTTTTTTGACATATTTACAAGAGATACAAAAAAGAAGCGGCTGTGTCTCAAGCCACTTCCGTTATGATTCACGGGCTCGTCAATTCTAAATTATTTAGTATACGCTGTACTAGTATATCTATCCAACTTTGAGTTTGAATTTTTGGACGGCTCTGTCGTCATCAACAGGAATTTTGTCCATGTAGGCTCCCAAAGCGGTCATTTTATCTTCAAAGCATTCATAACCCCGCTCAATATATTGGATGGAATCCACCGTAGTGTAGCCTTCAGATACCAGACCTGCCACTACGAGAGCGGCTCCAGCCCTCAGATCCGGGGCGCTGATCGATGCACCGGTCAATCCCTTCACACCCTCTATAATCGCTACGTTGCCTTCCACTTTGATATTGGCACCCATGCGCATCAATTCATCTACATATTTAAATCTATTTTCAAATATGCTCTCCGTCACCGTGCTGGTTCCTTCAGACAGTGCCAGCAATGTGGCAATCTGTGGCTGCATGTCTGTAGGAAATCCGGGATAGGGGGAAGTCTTCACCTGGGTGTGGTGCAGTCTTTCCGTGCAGTGAACTCTCACAGCATCATCAAACTCCTCCACTGTAGCGCCGATTTCCGTCAACTTTCCGGAAATGGCCTCCAGATGCTTGGGAATGACATTCTTAATCAGCACGTCGCCTTTTGTGGCGGCAGCAGCCACCATGAAAGTTCCCGCTTCAATCTGGTCAGGGATGATGGAATATTCGCTGGCATGGAGTTTTTCCACGCCCCTGATGCGGATCTTGTCTGTTCCTGCGCCTTTGATATTGGCACCCATGCTGTTCAGAAAACTGGCTACGTCCACGATATGTGGCTCCTTTGCCGCATTTTCTATGACGGTCTTGCCTTCCGCCATGCAGGCGGCAAGCATGATGTTGATGGTAGCGCCTACAGATACCACGTCCATGAAGATATGGTTTCCAACCAAAGTATCAGCGTGGGTATCAATCATGCCAAAGCCCATGTTTACCGTAGCGCCCAGGGCACGAAACCCTTTCAGGTGCTGGTCCATGGGGCGGCTTCCGATGTCGCATCCGCCGGGAAGCGCTACCTTTGCCCTGTTATACTTTCCCAAAAGCGCTCCCAGAAGATAATAGGAGGCGCGAATCTTGCGGATAAAGTCATCATCCACTGTAAAGTCGGTGATGGTGCTGCCATTAATCTGCACCTCGTGGGGGCTGATTCGGTTTACGGTAGCTCCGATACTTTCAATAGCAGATAGGAGCACGTTGATATCTCTCACATTGGGCAAATTATCTATTAAAACGGTTTCATCGGTCATGATGGCGGCAGCCAGGATGCCCA
>CATKZA010000091.1 GCA_949841235.1 uncultured Clostridiaceae bacterium | reverse complement strand
CTCGTTTGCACTTTCTGCATATTTTACCAAAAAACTTTCTATTTCACCAGCCCTTTTCCCTATTTGACAGAAAAAAGAGCATGCTTCGCCAACTCATCCGCCACATCGTTGTACCGATCCCCGGAATGCCCCTTCACTTTCACGAATGCGATTGGCAGCCGCTTGCTAACTTCCTGATAGTATGCCTGGTAAGCCTTCGTCCCCTCCTTGTTGGCCTTCCACGCCCCATTGCACCACTTGGCGATGCCCTCGTAATCATGATAGATTACCAGTTTTTCCGCGCCCTTGTCCAAGGCAATCCTCATGGCAGTCTCCGAACCCTTAATCTCCCCCGCCACATTCCGCATGGCGGCCAGCCCCCTGTCGGAATACCGCTCATTGAAATGCTCCTCCTGTCCCCCGTATAAAAACACCACGCCGCAGGAAAAGTCCCCGCTCACCTTGTCATAACTGCCATCCACATAGGCCACCGCCGTCCCCGGCTCCCGGAGATACTCGGACAGGCTGGCGGTTCCTTCCCCCGAGCCTTCTACCCCGGCACTATTCCCAAAGGGCAAACTCCCTTCCCCTCCTGCCAGAAATTCCCTTGCCGCATCCAGATCGGTAAAACCCTTATACTCCGCTCCCGAAAAGCCCGTTATCTGCTTCTGGCATTCCGCCCAGGTGGAGAACATTCCCGTCTTTCGCCCTTTCCGCACCACATAAATCTTCTTATTCGCCATGTTGCTCCCTTCTATATTGCTTGCTGATTATTTTGCCGGATTGCCTATTCCTTGAAAATTTTATGATTTCTCCTCCAACTCCCACAGCAGAGCCTGCTTCCTGCTGCCCACCAGCAGCCGCTCGCTGTACCGAAGGTATCTCTCGCAGTGATAGTCTGCCAAAAAGGAAACGCTTTCCAGGGACATCGTTAATTCTGTCACGAATACGATCATCTCCTCACCCTCGCCAAAGGCTTCCTCCATAAAATCAAAAGCATTTTCCAGCTTCCCCGACCATACCTCCCTCTGTCCCTCCATCTGCCTCCTGCACTCCTCAAAGCCCTCCTTTGCCTCTGCAAAACTCTCCCTGGCATCCCGCCCCCCTTCCGGCACGCCCTGTTCTAACTGACGACCAAGCTGCTGATAGAAAGACCATTCCTTCCCGCTCAGAAGCCCCGCATTCTTTTTGGCATCCCATGTCCCCATCCTCTCAAGAACCAATTCTTCATAGCAAGCCTTTGGATTTTCCGCATCCTCCACCCTGCGGCGGTATTCCTTCAGAAAATCATACCACGCATCCGTCCGCCTCTTCTGCCAGAGAACCTGCCCCATCCCCTGAAACAGCTTATCCAAAAGAAGATTCACCACCGCCAGCCGCTCGTCAAAAGCGGCATCATACAGCCTGCGGTATATTGCCGTGGAAACCTTCCCTTGAAGGATGTCTCCCACGCCGTAATCATCCTGGTACTTTTCGTACAGTTCCAGATAGGCGGCCACATCCTCCGCCACATCCATCAGCCGCAGATATTCATAGACCATCTCCGGGGTGAGGGAAACCTTCTGCCTGCGGTAGGCCCGGAGCATATGGCTGAAATCCTCCCATCCCCTGGCCGTCACGAACTGCATCCCATCCACATCCATCTCCATGCGGTAAAAATTCTTGGGATGCAGATCCAGATACGCCAGCAGCGCCCGGTCAATGCCCGCTTCCCTGGCATACCCCCTCCACACCTCATAATCCGCCTCGATATCCATCAGGCGCACCCGGTCCAAGGTCACCACGTCAAACTCCCGCACGGATTTATTATATTCCGGGGGATTTCCCGCCGCCACGATCATCCAGCCCTCGGGAATGCTCTGGTTGCCAAAGGTCTTGCACTGCAAGAATTGCAGCATGGTGGGAGCCAGCGTCTCTGACACGCAGTTAATCTCATCAATGAATAAAATCCCCTCTTCCAGCCCGGTATCTTTCATTTTCCGGTAGACGCTGGCAATAATCTCGCTCATGGTATACTGGGTGACAGCGTATGTCTTCCCCCCATACTCCTCCTTCTCGATAAAGGGAAGCCCCACCGCGCTCTGGCGGGTGTGATGGGTAATGGTATACGCCACCAGGGCAATCCCGCACTCCCTGGCAACCTGCTCCATGATCTGGGTCTTGCCCACCCCCGGCGGCCCCATCAGAAGGATCGGCCTCTGCCGCAGCATGGGAATCTCATACCGTCCCTGACCGTCCTTTTCCATATACGCCCTGACCGTGCGTACTAACTCCTGCTTCGCTTCTTTAATATTCATTCTGATTCCCCATTCTATGATTATCGTCTTTCCTCTGGCTCTTCTAATTCTTCCCGCTCCAGCTGCAGCCTCATGGCCCACGCCGGCACCTTCTCCTCCTCATACTCCTCCAGAAAGAGAAAGGCCGTCTTATATGATGGTTTCTTTTTCGGATAGATTCCCTTCCCATCGGTGAAATACAGCAGGCCGCATAATTGTCCGAACTCCCCCTGCTCCAAAAGTTCCTCCACATAGGCAAAGGCGGGCCGGAAATCCGTATTTCCTCCCCCCACGATCTCAAAATCCTGAAACAGTCCATCCAGCTCCCCCTCGCTCTCTATCACCGTATCCCGCCGCACCTTCTCATCGCACTGGATCACATGAATGCGGCATCGGTGGAAAAAACTGTCCTCCTGCCTCAATATCTGAAAAGTCTCCCTCAGAAAATTCTTCACCAGCCCGCCATTGGTGGAATAACTGGTATCCACCACCACCACGAAATCCCGAATCTTGCGAATCTCCCGGCTCTCCAGAGGCTCCACCAGAGGCATGTTTCCGTAGAGGTGCAGTCCATAGGTATAGAACGTCAGGTCAAAGGCATCCTCATCGCAGTGAACCTCCTCCCGAAGCACCGCAAACTTCCGCAGGAAATCCCGATAATTCCTTCTGCTCCTCTGCACCTTCAGCTGTCTGGCAAGAAGCCCTTCCCCCTGGCCATCTTCCTCCCCCCGGCGCTTCTGCTCCATTCTGGTCTGCCTTGCCACCTGGCTCCACTTCCTCTGCATCTGGCTCATGGGCATCTGTCCCTGCTCCTCCTTCGGCCAGAACACATGGTCATCCACAAAGAACTCCCTCCCGATCTGCTGTATCTGCTCCCCATCCTTTTCCTTAAGATAGCGGTATACCTGGGGAGCGGAAATCCCCACCCCCTGCTCCTCCAGTTCCCGGTATACCTCCTTTCGCAGAAAGGTGAGAATCCGCTTGGTACAATTCTTATCCATGCTGTCGATGGTATGCTCCACCGCAATATCGCAGGCAATCCCCCACAAATCCCTCTGCCGCTGCCCCCCGATCCAAAGATGGGAAAAAATGCAGTGGAGAACCGTGTGGAGATACGCCCGGTCAAGATACCCGGAGTTTTTCGGAAACACTCGGAGAATCTGCTCCGGGGAATAATACAAATGCTCTCCCTCCGTGGCAAAGGTCTGCAATCTGGCATCAGCCTTTGGCACCAGCACAGAGAGGGCAATATTCAGAAAAGGCAGTTCCAGATAGATTTCCTCCCGCAGAAATGCCAGAATCTTCCCTGACATCTCCTCCTCCCAGAACGTCTGGGAAGCCTCACAAGTCTTCGAACGCATACGCATCCCCACCCCCTCGTCCATCCTCTTCGCCCAGAGAGAGCATCTGACGCACTCCCTCCGTCCAGTTTGCCCGCACCGCCCGCTCCAGACAGCCCCGCAAGGAATCTGGCTTCATTAATCCCCAATCGTGCAACGCCTGGATCCCGGAAAGATTCCTATCCTTTACCAGCATCTCGCAAGCCGAGTCTATATTCTCAGATACATACGTCTGGTATAATGCCCGCTCCCTCTCCTGAAGTCCCCATGGGAACTGCAAGCGGAAGCAAGCCATGCGGCAGAGAGTGTCCGCGCTCTCCTCCCCCCATTCCATGGAAAATATCCTGTCATATGCCCCGAAATCCACCTTGCCATTCTGAAAGCACTGCCTGGCCCGAAACCCCTCCCCCTGGATGTTCAATTCAAAAATATGAGCCGGCCCAATCAGATCATAATGCTCAGAATACTCCGGGTATAATAACGCCGCCCGAACCTGATCCCCCTCCGTGAAATAAACTGCAGTCTCCCCGCTGCGCTGAGCCAGTATCTGCTTCAGGCAGCAGCCCTGCCCCGGACTGCCCCGGAAATAAAAAGACGAGAGATGGCGGCAGTTCATAAAAGCATCACTGCCAACCTCCATCTCTCCCATCCCCAAAACGATCTTCTCTAATTCCCGGCATTGGTAAAAGGCAAAGTTCCCTATCTTCTTAATGGAATCCGGCAGTTCCACCCCGGTGACATTCTTCCCCGACAGGGAATGCATGCCCTCCCGCCGGCACATCCGGGCAAAAGCCTGATCCCGAAAAGATTTCTGCTGATCCTGCATCCTTCCCTCATCAATATCCTGCAAGGATTCCCCTTGGTCATCCACTTCCGAAATGCCATCTTTCCCCTCAAAATATTCTTTATCTGAACAAATCCCATAATCCCCCTGCGGCTCTTTCTCAGAAAAACAGTAATCCCCAATCTCTGCCACCACGCCGGCGGCAATCCTTTGGGGCAAAACCACCTGAGATTCCCGGCCAAACACCCGAAGAATCCTCACCCTTTCAGCCATGCCGCCACAGGCGGCAATGTGGGCTTTGCCGACATCAACAATCCGTGGAGTTGGCTTAGTTTCACTTCGCCTGGTTCTGTCAGGCGTTCGTGAAACTTCAACTCTTTGATACCAATACCACTGTCCCATTCCTACCTCCTGACCATCGTAACAATTCAGACACCCCCTGAATTGTTACGGCATCCGACCATCCAAACTCGCCTGCGGCGATGGGTCGGATGCCCACACCCACCACGTTTTCGTACGGTCAGCGCAGTAAATGCGCAGACCTGTCTGCACATTTACTGACCATCATTTCATCTTGGCAAAACTTAGCAGCCCGTCAATCAGATCCAAGCCAATCCGATAGAGTACGAACAATAGAGCCACAGCCAATAGAAGCACCAAAATCCGATAGAGGAGATATGCCTTGGCAAAATCTTTCTTGACCGGAGGAGTGCTCTTCCTGATTGCCAGCACCAGCATATATATAAATCCCACCACGGGCACATGGATAAAGCAAATGGTCTGAAACCATCTGCCAATGCTTCCATACTGATTTAATTTTTCTTCCCGGGAAAGAGGCTCCTTCCCCGCTTTTATTGTACGTTTCTGCTTCACCTGTTCCTCCATTCTCCTCATGTCCCCGAACCTGCCGGCATGTGCTTTTATCGCAACGCATCCGCAGCCACTCCCAGACACAACTATTTTCCTCTACCGTCCTATTGCTCTACAGGATTCATGGTGGGCTGAGGCGTCTGCATTGGCTGTACTGATGTGGCCGGGGCAATCGATGAATCATTTGACTTGGACGGATGATCCCCCAACCCCCGGATATATGCCACATTCTTTTTATACGCTTTCAGCAATGACGAATATTCACCGTAACCCTTGCAAGCATCCAGTGCTTTCTTTGCCTTTGCAATCAGTTGTTCCATATTCGACGGCTGCTTCTTGTAAGTGCGCAATACCCGAATCCGAGCCTTTGCCGCCTTGACCCGGCTCTTTCGCAATGTATTCTGTCTCTCCCTCCTGGATGCCTCTGCCTGCTTCCTGGCAATCAGGGCATTCTCTGCCTGTCTTGCCTCGTAGTAAGCAACCTCTGCCTTCTTCCAGTCCACGGCATCTTCCTTGAGCGTAGAATATTTATCTTTGGCCCTGGCGGCATAGGACTTCCTCACCTTGTCATCCTCTATGGCGGAAATCATATCCCTGAGTTCCTCATAGGTATCCCGGAACTCCACATAATCTTCCAAACTCTTCAGCGTCATGGCCTCGAACTTGCGCAATAATTTCTTCACCGTCTTTTCATAATTCTTCTCTTCAAGATTCGACGCATAATCCGCCTTTTCCGCTAAGATCAGCGTGGAGAAATAATCCTTCCCCCCTGTCCGCTTGCTGGTACCTGCCGTCTCCGTACCCTTCTGAATCGTTCCGTCAGATTTATAGCCGGCAAGGCAAATCGTGTTCGGCACATCGAAATCCAAAGGCTCCAATTTCTTATGGATGGTGTCCATATATTTTTTCCAGATGCCGCCCGTCACGGATGCACCCGTGGCTCCCGGCATGGCTCTGGGCGTGTCATATCCCGCCCACACCACGGTAGTATAATATTTGGTATAGCCGCAGAACCAGACATCCTTTCCGGAATTGGCCGTCCCTGTCTTGCCTGCGCAAATCTGTTTGTTTTCCATCTGCAGCCTGTGCCCCGTGCCATAGGATTCCCGGAACACTCCCTTCAGAACATCGGTCATCAGCCATGCCGCATCCTCCGAATAAACCTGCCTGGTCTCCTCCGAATGCTTGTACACCGTGCCATCAGACACATGCTCGATCTTGCGGATGCAAGTCTTGTCGCTATAGCTGCCTCCATTGGCCAAGGTAGAATATCCCTTCGCCATATCCACCACCCGCACCCCCTGGGTGAATCCGCCAAGGGAGAGGGCCAGATTGTCATTGTCAATATAGCTCAGGTTATGAAACTTCATCTTGTCCAGAAAACTAAGGCCATACTTGGGGGTAATGGTATCCAGCACCTGCCATGCTATGGTATTGATTGACCTGGCAACCGCCTCCCTGATGCGCACGCTGCCCCGGTAGCCGCCCCCGGAATTTTTCGGCCCGTTGGCAATGGCTTTGTCCGTCATCATCGTGGCAGGGGAAAACTTTCCGGATTCAAATCCCGGGGCATAATCAATCAGAGGCTTGATGGAGCTCCCCGACTGCCTCGCCGCCAGGTATGCCCTGTTATATGGGTCCTTGGTTCCCCTCCCCCCCACAATGGCAACCACGTAGTTGGAGGTGTTGTCCACGCACACTGCGGCCCCCTGCATCTTATACTTTCCCGTCTCCTTATTCTTCTCCTTACTGTAAGCCAATCCCTCATTCACTGACTTCTGCAGCT
>CATKZA010000090.1 GCA_949841235.1 uncultured Clostridiaceae bacterium | reverse complement strand
CTCTCCAGCGTGTTCATGCCCTTCTCCAGCACGTCACTGGGTAGATAGGGCGTATCCTTGGGTTCCAGCGTGAGCAGCATGGTCTGCACTTCCTGGGACTTTCTATTTACGCAGCGGGAAACGAAATCATAGATTTTCTGAAAATCATGAAACCCCACATTATATGCGCCTTCCTCGCCACTCATCCTACCTTCCAGAATGTACCTGACATGGTTCAGGTCCGCAGTCTTATCCTGTTCTCTGTCCCGATGCCCCTCTCTGGCATAGAAATGATAGTCATTTTTCCCATTCTCCTTCACATAATACAGCGCATGATCCGTATTCTTAAATATCTTTTCAAACTTATTGCCATGCTTTGGATATAAGGCAATTCCAATAGACACAGAAGTAATATCCTGATGCTTGATTTCCTTTAATTTCCGCTGCATGGAATTCAAAATATTATTGGCTTTCTCTGCCAGCACTTCCTGGTCTGTCAAATCCGTATAGAAGAGAATGAACTCGTCCCCGCCAATGCGCCCAATCACATCATCCTCTCCCGTCTGCTCCTTGAGAGTTTCCGCCAGCATGCGCAGAACCCGGTCACCCATAATATGCCCAAACCTATCATTGATGGACTTGAAATTATCCAAATCAATCATCAGCAATGCGCCAGTGTGGCCTGCCTGCCAGATTTTTTCCACCTTCTCCTGAAAATAACTCCGATTGTACAGCCCGGTCAGGGAATCCATCATGGCCTTCTCCTTGATATCCATGGTAAATTCCGTAATAATCTTATTCAGGAGCCTGCTGCTCTCATCTGTCAGATTCGCATACTCCTCCCCCGACATCTTCTCCAAGGAAAAGCCATTCCTGAGCATGTTGATGAACACTTGGCCAAACTCCGGATCAAACTGGGCCCCATTGCACCGCTCAAACTCTGCGATAATCTTCTCCCTGGGAAGCTTATCCCGATATACCCGCCGGGAATTCATGGCATCATAGGTATCCGCAATGGTGATGATTCTGGCAAACTCCGGAATCGTCTTTCCTTTCAATCCCGTAGGATATCCCCTGCCATCATACCTCTCGTGATGATACAAGGCACCCTCCCCCACATGGGGAATCATGCGGATATCCTTCAAAATCTCGCCGCCCATCACCGGGTGGCGGCGAATCACGTCAAATTCCTCCTTTGTCAATGCCAGAGGCTTATTCAATATGGCATCGGGAACGCCAATCTTCCCCACATCGTGCAGAAGCGCAACATAGTGCAGATTCAGCCGCTTATTCTCATCCCAGCCCAGATTCTTGGCAATCTCCTCCGCACACTGAGCCACCCGGAAAGAATGCCCTGCCGTATAGGCATCCTTCGCATCGATAGTATTCGCAATCACCATAATGGAATTCAGCGTGGCGCTCTCCACCTGCCGGGTCTTCTCCTGCAGCTGGGTCTCCAAATCGTTCCGCAAGTCATACAGTTCAATGACGCGGGAGATGCGGCGACGCATGACAATGGACACAAAGGGCTTTGAAATATAGTCATCCGCTCCCAGGCGAAGGCACTCCTCCTCTGTCTGGGGCGTAGTATCCGCAGTCAGGAAGATTACCGGTATCCTCTTCCATTTGTCGTCCGAGCGGATGCGGCGCAGCACTTCCTTGCCATCCATACCAGGCATATTCAAATCAAGCAAAATCAAATCCGGTGTAAACCTTTCCAGCAAAAAAAGCCCCTCGTCTCCCGACAGGGCAGTAATCACCTGGTAATCACGCTCCAACTCCCCCTTTGCGATTGATAAAATAGTTCTGCTATCATCTATCACCAATACTCTTCTCATACGATTCCTCCTGATTCCATTCCCTCTCACCCCGCTCTGAGCCAGCACCTATTATCCTACATTATAATGAATCCTAAGAGTAATCGCAAGTTTTGTTTAGATTTTCTTTTTTTCTTTACTTTCTCTTCCCGGAATATTATAATTATCCTAATATTTTTTATTAGAACAAAGAAGCGCGCTCAGGAGCAGCCAAAATGGAGGCCAGATAAAATGAAATCGATAAGACTATTTCGCAGGCGCTATCTGCCAGATGAAATGATAGAATTGAAAGATGACAAGATATTATTCATGTCCCCGGAAATCATTGTCACAAAATGGGATGTGCTGAAACCGAGAAGCGATATTGCAAGGGGCTATTCCGCCTATTTCTTAGATCAGGGCGTAAAGTTGAGCAAGGAATATGATCCCCAGGGGAACCTGGCGTATTGGTACTGCGACATTGTAAAGCCCGTGATAGACGAGGCCGCCGGCACATACGCCTTTCATGACCTGTTGATTGACGTGCTGATATTTCCCGACGGCATGGTAAAGGTGGTAGATTTGGATGAATTCGCAGATATCATGGAACAGGGCATTCTGGATCCCGCCGACTACTTAGCGGCGTTGCGAACCACAGATGCCCTGTTAAAGAAAATATATGGCGGCGAAGAATTTTCCCGCATGAAAAAATATATCGAAGAATTGGAAGGCTAAAAAAGGGAACGCAAAATATCCTTTGGATATTAGCGCGTCCCCTTGCAAGAAATTTGCAACAGCATAAATGCTGCAGCAAATTCTTGGTTGGCATAGCGTTACGTTATGAGCAGTTTGCATCAAGCCCTTTTCGGAACCAATGCTTCCTTGCCGCCCATATACGGCCTCAGGGCTTCCGGAATTGCCACGCTCCCGTCGGCCCGGAGGTTATTCTCCAGAAATGCGATCAGCATCCGGGGCGGTGCCACCACGGTATTGTTCAGAGTATGGGCAAAATACTTCTCATTGCCCTCCTTCCGCACCCGAATCTGCAAACGGCGAGCCTGAGCATCTCCCAAGTTGGAGCAGCTGCCCACCTCAAAATATTTCTGCTGGCGGGGAGACCATGCCTCTACATCGATGGACTTCACCTTCAAATCCGCCAAATCCCCAGAGCAGCACTCCAGCGTGCGCACAGGGATGTCTAACGTGCGGAACAAATCCACGGTATTTTTCCAAAGTTTATCAAACCACATGGGGCTCTCCTCCGGCTTGCACACCACGATCATCTCCTGCTTTTCAAACTGATGGATGCGGTACACGCCCCGCTCCTCGACCCCGTGAGCTCCCTTTTCCTTGCGGAAGCAGGGAGAATAGGAAGTGAGCGTCTTTGGCAGCTCCTCTTCCGGCGTAATGGTGTCAATAAACTTTCCAATCATAGAATGCTCGCTGGTTCCGATCAGATACAGATCCTCCCCCTCGATCTTATACATCATGGCATCCATCTCTGCAAAGCTCATCACGCCAGTCACCACGTTGCTGCGAATCATGAAGGGAGGCACGCAGTAGGTAAATCCCCTGTCAATCATGAAATCTCTGGCATAGGAAATCACTGCGGAGTGCAGCCTGGCGATATCCCCCATGAGATAGTAGAAGCCATTTCCTGCCACCCTGCCCGCCGCATCAATGTCAAGTCCGTCAAAACTCTCCATGATTTCGGCGTGATAGGGAATCTCGTAATCCGGCACCGCCGGCTCGCCAAACTTTTCTATCTCCACATTCTCGCTATCATCTTTTCCAATGGGAACGCTGGGATCAATGATATTGGGAATCACCAGCATGATCTCCCTCACCTTTTCCTGATACTCCCGCTCCTGAGCCTCCAGTTCCGCCAGACGCTCCGCATTCCTGGCAACTTCTGCCTTCTTGGCCTCGGCTTCCTCCTTCTTTCCCTGTCCCATCAGAGCGCCGATTTCCTTAGAAACCTTCTTGCGGCTGGCACGCAGTTCATCCGCCTCCTGCTTTGCCTTTCTGGACTTGGCATCCAGTTCGATCACCTGATCCACCAAGGGAAGTTTGTCCTCCTGGAATTTCTTTCTGATATTTTCCTTTACTGCCTCAGGGTTTTCCCTTAAAAATTTCATGTCTAGCATTTTATTTTCTCCTCTGCCTTCTATTCTAATTCCTATAACAGCAAAGCTAAAAATATGAGAATGCACCATACCTGCTTTGGGAATCCTCATATTTTTAGCGCATCACCAATCCGGCACCTAATCCGTAAACAACTGCACCCAATAATATTGATAGCCCTGGGGAGCCTTCACAAACCCTACGCCCAGCTTACCAAAGTTCTGGGACATGATATTGGCCCGATGCCCCTCGGAATGCATCCAGGTGTCCATCACTGCGGCGGGCGTACTCTGTCCTGCGGCAATATTCTCCCCTGTAGTGCGGAAATTGATGCCATTCTGCCCCAGCACCGTAAAGCAGCTTGACCCATCCGGCCGGGTATGCTCAAACTTCTCCACGATCTCATTGGCACGGATAGCCGCCGCCTCGCATAACTTCTGATCCAATACCAGCGGAGCCAATCCCTCCTTCGCCCTTTCTTCATTTGCCAGATCCAATACCTCCTGGGCATATTTCTCCTGAACGGATGTGTCCGACGGATTTGGAGATGGCTGGGCAGAAGGCTCCGGCGTAGGTGTTGCCGTGGGCTTCGGCGTAGGCTTCTTATATTTCTTAATCTTCTTCACTGCGGAGAATTTACTCTTCTTAACGCTGATTCCTCTGGTACGGCAAGCCCGAATCTTCACATAATATTCCGAACCGGGCTTTAATTTCAATATTTTGAAGGTCCTTTTAAAAGAGAATGTCCACAGGCGGTACTTCCCTTTCTTCCCCTTCTTGACATATACATGATAAACGGTCACCTTATCCTTTTTCTTGATTTTAATCGTGGCCGTAGTCTTCGCCCTCTTCGTCACCGTAAAGGATGGCTTCTTTGGCTTGGATGCCGCCTCCACCTCATTCACTGACAGCGTGGAAAGGCACAGTGCCAGCAGCAGCCAAAATGCAATCCCCTTGACGAATATATCTTTCCTCTGCATCATTTCTACTTCTTCCTCCTTATTTCTGCAAATCCTACGAGCAAGCACCTTCATGAATCATGCCAAAAATCCTCGACATAACATTAATCACTCAAAAAGCACCTCTCATAGACATCATTTCTGATACTTCCGTAATACATGTCACCTTCCAGTATATCACATCCCACATCCCTTGCAACCTCTTCCTGCATTTTTGTGTGGATACCGCCACAGCAAACCTCCAGCCCCAGCTCCCTCATCAGCTTGACAATGGTTCTGTACATCAGGCGTTCCTTTTCATCCGCCATATTCTCCCTGAAAAACTCACCATGGAACTTGATGGCGTGAATCGGCAGGTGGCGAACCGCCTGGAGGGCTGTGTGATCCGAACCGAAACGGCTGATAATCAGGCGGTATCCCCTCTTGTGCAAATCCTCCAACGCCAACTCGAAATCAGGGATCAAATCCTTAAAATACTGCTCCTGTATCTCAAAAAGCACATAAAATGGATCGATATGATTCTTCTTAACAATATCGTCGATTCGATCCACAGCCCCCTGCATGCACAACTGTCCCTGGGTGATATCAATGGAAATCGGCATAATCTTCTTCCCCTTCGCCTTCCACGCCCCCTGGGTCTGGCATACGTGGGACAGAACATAGAAGGGCAGCTGCTGGATTTCAGAATTTCTGTCCATATACCTTCTGATATCCTCCAAAGGGATATAATCCCCATTCTTCCTCTGAACCCCCGGCACCACCTTGCACCCTATCACATTGTCCTTGGTCTCTCTGATTCTGGGCTGGTAGCAGATTTCCATAGTTCCATTCTGCATGGCCTCGCTAATCTCCTGAATCAGTTCCTCCTCGTAGAATCGATTCTTCTCCAGATCATCCGTATAAATCGCAAAATGATTTCCCCTGATGCCCTTGATGCTCCTCCGAGCCAAATCCGCACACTCGACCATGTGATCGAAATCGCTTGCCTTGTCCTCCGATTGCACTAGATAAATCCCGCAGATCAGCCCATATATCTTAAAACTCAGCTTCTGTTCCTCATCTGTCATTTCCCGCATCATCTGGGACAAAGTTTTCAAAAGTTCCCGGTATTCCTTGTATTGGAACAGCAGAATAAAATAATCCCCCTTGACGCGGCAAGCCAGCCCCTGATAGGCCAGGGAACGGCTCAGAACGCCACCATAAAGCCTGAGAATTTCATTCCCCGATGACACGCCATAATGAAAGTTTAATTTCTGGAAGGCATTGATGTCACAGCACAGCACGCCATAATTATGATTTTCATCCCTGTCGTCCAGAACCTCTTTCGCAGCCTTGGCAAACATGCGCAATCCCATGAGCTTTGTCACCGTATCTGTCTCCACTTCCCCGTAATCCCCCTCCGGCACCGCGATCTCCTCATTTGCCGACACTTGGGCAGATGCCTTCTGGGCGGCTGCCGAGGATGCAAACAGGGTGTGTTCCTGTAGCATTCTGGATTCTCCATAAATGCGATCCGGCTTATCGTCATCTGTCAGACTGATGGATACCATGCTAATCAACATGGAATGATAGTTCCCCTGATTATTTTTCACCCGAAAAATGCTCTGGCTCTTCCCGATCGTCTTGGCCCTCTCTTCAATCGCCCCCCTCAGCTTCCCGGCATCCTCCGGGTGGGCAACCTTGTCAAGAAAATCCCCTGCCAGAAAATTCATAATCTCTTCCTCGGTGGAAATCGTGCTGATCAAATCACCGCTTCGGCAGAACTTATCCGTGTCTACATGGTATGTCCACTCCACTTCCTTCATATAGCGATGGAGATACCTGGACCGGCGCACATTGTCCTCCAGTTTTTCCTCCATCCTTTTCCTATCAGTGATGTCCATGATAATGCACAAATATACCGGAGAGCAGTCATGGTCTTCCACCCGCCGCCCATTGATGTAAAACCAGTGTACATTTTCATTCTTGTCCAGAATGCGATAGGCAAAACTCAAAGTCCCATGATTCTCCACCGCAGACTGCACCATAGACTTCACAAGCTTCACATCTTCCGGATAGATCACCCTGTCGCACTGGTTGCCAAAAAGAGCAAAATAATCCGCCTTGCTGTACCCGGATATCTGGTAAAATCCATCGTTGGCATACAGCAGAGTAAAGTCCGCCACCCTCAGCTTAATCACCA
>CATKZA010000089.1 GCA_949841235.1 uncultured Clostridiaceae bacterium | reverse complement strand
ATGCGGGCGTATTGGAGACGCTGGAAAAGCGCAGTCGGCTGTTCCCGTATCAGAAAGTGCAGTTGGTATTGTTTGCAAAGAGAGGGTTTACCCAGGGATGTCAGGACATGGCGGATAGTATGGGGACTGTATTGCTGGTAACATACGGAGACATTATAAAGGCTATGTCTGGAAGATAGGATCGAATGAAAGAAGAAGGGTAGCGTTAAAATGCGCGCATGTGGAGTCTCCCTTGACAAATCGCCCTCCTCATATTATGATAATATGCGTATGCAATGACGATGACGAAGGCACGGGTCATAGGGAAAACGTGCATCAGATACAGATGGCATCACGAAGCTCCGGCTTTCGTCCTGTTTGGGCGGAAGCCTTTTTGGCTGTAAGCAGGAAAGGAAGGAAGAACATGTACGAAAAAGTATCTACAGATCTGAATTTTGTCCAGAGGGAAAAGAATGTGGGAAAGTTCTGGCGCAATCAGAAGATTTTCGAGAAATCAATGAAGGCCAGGGAGGGAAAACCGGTTTATACTTTTTATGACGGGCCGCCTACCGCTAACGGAAAGCCCCATATAGGCCATGTGCTAACCCGTGTCATTAAGGATATGATTCCCAGATATAAGACGATGAAGGGATACATGGTGCCGAGAAAGGCGGGGTGGGATACCCATGGGCTTCCGGTGGAACTGGAGGTGGAGAAGCTTCTGGGGCTGGATGGCAAGGATCAGATCGAAGCCTATGGCATGGAGCCGTTTATTAAGCAGTGCAAGGAATCTGTGTGGAAATATAAGGGCATGTGGGAAGATTTCTCTGGAACGGTGGGCTTCTGGGCGGATATGGATAATCCCTATGTGACTTACGATGATAATTTTATTGAGTCCGAGTGGTGGGCGCTGAAGGAAATCTGGGATAAGAAACTATTGTATAAGGGCTTTAAGATTGTACCCTATTGTCCTCGCTGCGGAACGCCCCTCTCTGCCCAGGAGGTGGCGCAGGGGTATAAATTGGTGAAGGAGCGTTCTGCCATCGTGCGCTTTCAGGTGGTGGGAGAGGATGCCTTTTTCCTGGCATGGACGACCACGCCCTGGACGCTTCCCTCTAATGTGGGTCTCTGCGTGAATCCGGAGGATACGTATGTGAAGGTGAAGGCGGCAGACGGGTATACTTATTATCTGGCAGAGGCTCTGCTGGATAGCGTGCTGGGGGATCTGGCAGATGATGAGAACGGCGTGAAGGCTTACGAGGTGCTGGAGACCTATGCGGGCAGGGATTTGGAGTACAAGGAGTACGAGCCGCTTTTTGATTGTGCGAAGGAGCGGGCGGAACAGCAGCATAAGAAGGGCTTTTTCGTGACCTGCGACAGTTATGTCACCATGTCTGACGGTACCGGCATCGTGCATATTGCACCGGCCTTTGGTGAGGACGATGCTAATGTGGGGAGAAAATACGACCTTCCCTTTGTTCAGTTTGTGACGGAGAAGGGGGAGATGAGCCAGGAGACTCCCTTTGCCGGATTGTTCGTGAAGAAGGCGGACTTGGAGGTTTTGAAGGATTTGGAGGCTAGGGAGAAGTTGTTTGCGGCACCCAAGTTCGAGCATGATTATCCTCATTGCTGGAGATGCGACACTCCGCTGATCTATTACGCTAGGGAATCCTGGTTTATCAAGATGACGGAAGTGCGGGATGACTTGGTTCGGAATAACAATACCGTGAACTGGATTCCCGACTCCATCGGCACAGGCCGCTTTGGAAACTGGCTGGAGAATATTCAGGATTGGGGCATTTCCCGAAACCGCTACTGGGGGACGCCTCTTAACATCTGGGAGTGCGAGGGATGCGGCCGGCAGGAATCTATCGGCAGCCGGGCAGAACTGGCAGAGCGCAGTGGCAATCCGAAGCATGCCGAGGTGGAGCTGCACCGTCCCTATATTGATGAAGTGACTTTTGCCTGCCCGGATTGCGGGAAGGTGATGCGGCGGGTGCCGGAAGTGATTGACTGCTGGTTTGACAGCGGGGCCATGCCCTTTGCCCAGCACCATTATCCTTTTGAAAACAAGGAGTTGTTCGAGCAGCAGTTCCCGGCTCAGTTTATCTCCGAGGCGGTGGATCAGACCCGTGGCTGGTTTTATTCTCTCATGGCGGAGTCCACGCTGCTTTTCAATAAAGCGCCCTACGAGAATGTGATCGTGCTGGGGCATGTGCAGGATGAGAATGGACAGAAGATGAGCAAGTCCAAGGGCAATGCGGTAGATCCCTTTGAGGCTTTGGAAAATTATGGGGCGGATGCCATCCGCTGGTATTTCTATGTCAATAGCGCGCCCTGGCGTCCCAATCGTTTTCACGGAAAGGCGGTGCAGGAGGGACAGCGCAAATTCATGGGTACGCTGTGGAATACGTATGCATTCTTTGTACTGTATGCCAATATTGATGAATTTGATGCTACGAAATATGCGCTGGAATATGATAAACTGGCAGTGATGGATAAATGGCTGCTCTCTAAGCTCAATAGCACGGTGAAGGCGGTGGATGAAAACTTAGCCGCCTATAAGATTCCGGAGACGGCAAGGGCATTGCAGGAATTTGTGGATGAGATGAGCAACTGGTATGTGAGAAGGTGCCGGGATCGCTTCTGGGCCAAGGGCATGGAGCAGGATAAAATCAATGCCTACATGACGCTGTACACTGCGCTGGTGACCATTTCCAAGGCGGCGGCACCTATGATACCGTTCATGACGGAGGAGATTTATCGCAATCTGGTATGCTCTATTGATGGGAATGCCCCGGAGAGCGTGCATCTCTGCGATTTCCCGGCAGTGGAGGAAGCATGGATTGATGGGAAATTGGAAGCGGATATGGAAATCGTCTTGGAGGCGGTAGTATTAGGCCGGGCATGCCGGAATACTGCCAATATCAAGAACCGCCAGCCCATTGGCAAGATGTTTGTCAAGGCAGAGGAGGATCTATCCCAGTTCTATATGGATATTATCAAGGACGAGTTGAATGTGAAGGAAGCGGAACTGACCGAGGATGTGAGCTCGCTCACCACGTACAATTTCAAGCCCCAGTTAAAGACGCTGGGTCGCCGCTTTGGCAAGAATATCAATCAGGTGAAGGAGATTCTGGCGAACCTGGATGGTCAGAAGGCCATGGCGGAATTGAAGGAAAAGGGAACGCTCACAATCCAGGTGGAGGGCAGCGACGAGGCTCTTGCCGAGGAGGATTTGCTGATTGAAGCGGCTCAGATGGAGGGATATATTTCTGATACCGACCATGGCGTGACGGTGGTGCTGGATACCAACCTGACACCGGAACTTTTGGAAGAGGGCTTCGTCAGGGAGGTTATCAGCAAGATTCAGACCATGCGGAAGGATGCCGGCTTTGAGGTGATGGACCATATCCGGGTGTCTATGCAGGACAACGACAAGGTTCGGGAGATTGTGCAGAAAAATGAATGCTCTATCAAGGGAGATGTGCTGGCTGACGAGATGGCTTATGATGTGGCAGCAGGATTTGCCAAGGAGTGGAATATTAATGGGGAGAACGTGATGCTGGGCGTGGAAAAGATATAGAGGATCAGCGCTCAATGTAACGTTGCGTCAATCAGCAAACCGCCAGCAAAGAATGCCTCAGGAATTCTTTGCTGGCGGTTCTGTTGTACTAATGGCGAATTCCGCTGCCAAAATCTCCCCACGATTTTCTACTTTAATTTAAAACTGCCCTTCACCGCAAGATATTTTCCAAGCACCTTTGTTCGTACCATGTATTTGTACTTCTTCTTTCTCTTTAGCGGAAAGGAGGATTGATTCCTTCTGGCAGATCGCTTGCGCCAGTCCTTGACGATTTTCTGCACGTTAAACTTGAGGGCGACCTTTTCCTTTCGCATGCTCTTTTCCGTTACTTTTCTCCTGAGAAATCTCCGATACCGTTTCCCTTTTTTGTCGTACAACCATAATTCCACATGGGTAAAATTCTGATTGGTGGGATTTTGCAGCGTGGCATGCAAAATGGCGTTCTTTTTTGAAATTTTATTTTTCTTCTTGTCCAAGGACAATTTGGGATTGGTGGGCATCTTTTCAAAGGTGCATGTCTTTAGGGCATCAGCCACCATGTTTTCTTGCCCCAAGGCAGGCACGTAGCCATCTACAGATACATACATTCCTTCTGTAAAAAAATGCAAATCAACAGAGACATTTTCCATATCCAAATCAGGATATTTTGCATATGTGTTTCCCTGCACGCAATCTACGGTGGTTTGATTTCCTAACTGGAGTTTCCTTTTGAAAAAATAATTTGTTATGTAGTAAGTCCTTTGTGAATAACTAAATGTGCGAGTATATTCGTACTTTTTATTGAGTTCTTCAAAATGATGTCTGTTCTTCGCCAATTCCACGATATCATCTGAATAATAGGATTTTTTTTTGCAGTCCTTTATAGGACATACATTTATTTCCCATGAGACATCATTTTTGGCAAAACTATAATTTACCGAGAGTTCTCCAGATTCCCAACGTACATCACGTAATTCGGCATCTCGAATCTGGGGAACCGCAAGGTAGCCCTGTTCATCCTTGTAAACTTTGATAAATTTATCTTGCACATCTCTCGATGGTTTTTTGTCATACAGCCACCAGATAAAACCTTGCGGCGTTTCATAGTGGTACGTGATTCCCAAAGGTGGCATTGATAGGGCATCTTGTTGCGGCACGGTGCATATTGTTAATGCGAGGATTAATATGAATGTGCTGATTTTTCTTTTCATTCTGCATGCTCCTTTCTACTATGCGTTGTGCTTGATTTCCTACTTTAATTGAAAACTACCCTTCACCGCAAGATATTTTCCAAGCACCTTCGTTCGTACCATGTATTTGTACTTCTTCTTTCTCTTTAGCGGAAAGGAGGATTGATTCCTTCTGGCAGACTGCTTGCGCCAGTCCTTGACGATTTTCTGCACGTTAAACTTGAGGGCGACCTTTTCCTTTCGCATGCTCTTTTTCGTTACTTTTCTCCTGAGAAATTTCCGATACCTTTTCTCCTTCTTGTCATATAACCATAATTCCACATGGGTAAAATTCTGATTGGTGGGGTTTTGCAGTGTGGTATGCAAAATAGCGTTCTTTTTTGAAATTTTGTTTTTCTTCTTGTCCAAGGACAATTTGGGATTGGTGGGCATCTTTTCAAAGGTGCATGTCTTTAGGGTATCAAATGTTGCATTTTCTTGTCCTTCGTGTAAATGGCTGGTTAGCCATATATACATTCCATCTTTGATAAAATGCAAAGTGACATGAACATATCCTTGATTATTATATAAATATTTTTTATGCCAATTTTTCTGCACGCAATCTACCGTGGTGTGGTCGCCTAATCGAAGCCTTTTTTTTAGATAATATTCTGTGATGATGCAGGATCTCTGAGGATCCTCTTCGTATATCCATTCATAGGACTTATTTTTGTTGAGTTCGATTCCTCCCTCCTTTTTATTTACGAGTTCTACAATGTCATTTGAATAATAGTCAAAAGTATAAGCATATTGCTCTTTGCAATCTTTTGCGGGACGCACATACATTACCCATGATATGTCTCCTTTGTGAAAGCCATAATTCACAGAAATGCCCTCATATCCCCAACACACATCGTCCAGTACCGCATCTGTAATCTTAGGCACTAAAAGATAGCCCTGTTCATCCTTGTAAGCTTTGATAAATTCTTGCGCATATTCCGACTCTTGTTCTGACTCTTTTTTGTCATACAGCCACCAGATAAAATCTCGTGGCACTTCATATCTGTACATGGGTTCCTTGGGTGGCGTTAATGCCAGGGCATCCTGTTGCGGCACGGTGCATATTGCTAATGCGAGGATTAAAATAAATATGCTGATTTTTCTTTTCATTCTGCATGCTCCTTTCTACTATGCGTTGTGCTTGCCTGTCAAGGCATGCACCATTTTTGCAGATAAGCATTGATCTTTGCTTTGCAATCCGGGCAAAATATTGTATTCCAGTTTGTTTTCTTCCCTGAGGTCTTTGTCTTATCCTTCGTCTGCTTCTGCGTTTTGGCGGCTCCTTGAGAGGTTTTGATTTGGCTCATTGGTGATATTGCCAGCGTCACGCAGCATAATAATGCCATCCATTTTTTGTTCATCATAGAAATTATGTCTCCTTTTAAAAATAGTTCTCGTGTTTTTCATTTTATCTATTCGGTAGATTTCTATTATTCCAGCTATTATATTCCCTTGATATTTAATCGTTGAAGTAATACTTACTATACATTATTCCAGTATCCATTTCAATGCATTTTGCAGAAAACGACCTGAACGACAAAGATTACGACTTGAACGACCTTTCCAAAAGGCCATAAATATTCTGTCAATTTCCTGCCAGCGCATATTTTTGCACCCAATCGGCATTTTATTTCGTTGTATATTATAGAAGGGCTTTTATAGGGGATAAATGAGAGGAGGGATAGATATGGGAGACATTATGAAGAGTTTGGTGGACTGGTTAGAGGATAGGAGGAATGGCAGGATGGTGGTGATGGCGGCCGTAGGTGCCATTCTTCTGTCTTTGGCGGCTGCATGCCTGTTCTTGATTTGTTTTGGGTGTGAAAAAAAGACGGAAGAGCAAACAGTTAGGGAGGATGGATTGGTGACAATGCGTGCTGAGATAACCGAAGACGATCGTATTACTTTCGTGTGCACGATTGTCAACAAAACAAAAAAAGACATTATGATTGGTGAGGAGTATCATCTACAGGTTTTAAAGGGCAAATCCTTTGTGGATGTGCAGCCATTACCTGAAGCTGGAGCATTTAACTTATCTAGCATAGATATTTTATCCGGACAAGAATATAGTTACAGGGCCTATATAGAGGATAATTATGGAGATTTAGAAGCAGGCCGTTACAGAATAGTAAAAGAGTATACGAACAAGGAGAAAGGCAGTCAGAAGAAAGAAAATGCCGGTAAAGAGACAGTTTCGGCTGAGTTTGATTTACCCCAGACAAGAAACTAGTCAACTGCAACGAGGGGGTATTCCTCATCAATCAAAACATATTCTGTGCCATGGCC
>CATKZA010000088.1 GCA_949841235.1 uncultured Clostridiaceae bacterium | reverse complement strand
TCTCCTCCTCGGAATACCCCATCATCGTCCCATTGAGGTAGATATTTTCCCGTCCAGTATACTCCGGGTTAAACCCGGCACCCAATTCCAAGAGGGCTGCCACTTTCCCAAAGGTTTCCACCCTGCCCGCCGTGGGATTGAGCACTCCTGTAATAATCTTGAGCAACGTGGACTTGCCTGAGCCATTCACCCCCACGATGCCCACGCTCTCCCCCTTCTTGATGGTAAGAGAAATATCCTTCAAAGCATAGAACGCCTTGTGGTAAGACTTTCTCTTTGGATGAAGAACCTCCTTCAATCGGTCAATGGGCTTATCATATAAATGATACATCTTCTGGAGATGCTCGATCTGAATCATGGTATCCATGTATCTTCCCCTTTTCTTTCTGCGCTAAATGACATCGGCAAAGTGCGGCCTCATCTTCTTAAATAATATATTGCCAACTACGAACAACGCTCCCACCAATCCCCAGAAATAGATTGTCCATGTAATATCCTGCCAGAACCATACCTTTTCGCTCAAGGCATTGCGATATCCCTGGACTATATAATACATCGGGTTGATTTTCATCACCCAGCGCCAAGACTGAGGCAGGATGTTGATATTCCACATGATCGGAGTCAACCATACCCCTACCTGCAAGATAATATTCATAATCTGGCTCAAATCCTTAAAAAACGGAAGAATGCTTCCTGTGATATAGGATAATGAGAGCGCAAAAGCAAAGTTGCATACGAGATAATACAACAGCTGCAGCATGTAGCCATCCGGCATATAGCCAGTGGCTATAAACATAGCACACATAATCATATGAAAAAACACACTGACCAGCAGAGCGGACATCACCTTGACAATCGGCAATACGCTGATTTTAAATACCACCTTCTTGACCAGAAAGCTATATTCAACCAAACTATTCGTAGCCCCTCCCCAAGCATCTGAAAAGAAGAACCACGGCACCATGCCCGCCGTAAGCCACAGGGCAAAGGGGCAGTTCGTCTGCTCCGCCGAACGGAAGCCCACGGTAAACACAAACCAATAAATAAGGATTGTCACCATCGGCTGGACAAATGCCCAGAAAATCCCAAAGAAAGAACCGGCAAATCTAGTCCTAAAATCATTTCTCGCCAATTTGACAATCAGCTTCCTGCTCCCATATAATTCTCTCGCCATATCGTAGCAGCGATTAAAGTGCAGTAAAAGAATCAGGAAAAACAAATCAACTAAGACGCACACCAAGCCATAGCGTATCCTCAGACTATCCCTGCGCATTCCTGTGACTGTATCATATATATCCGGCATCGGCAGTACAATGTAGCCATCATTCCCCGCCGTCGTCACCTCCAAGCTGCCATCCGCCCCAATGCTTGCGGAGCCAATCAAATTTCCCATGCCCTCCTGCATGCACGATTCCGCCACCCGTGACAAGTCAAACTTCCATTCCCTATCTTTATACGACACATACAAGGCCGAAATCCTATGGACTCCCTGGCTGTCGCCTAGATCCATACGAAATCCCTGCAGTTCGCAGGGCATCATAAATCGCAGGGTTGACTTTTCATCCGCCTTCTCATACCTGGCAGAAACCATGCTTTCCGGACTCCAATTTTCCCTCCCATAGAATAACTGGTATTCATTCATTTTATCCGCTGTAATTTCTGCGTTCAAGAATACATTATCTCCCACCCGCTGATTTGCAACATAAATAATATATATATTCAATAGCACTGCCACGAGCAGCACCCCGACAATCCCAATGATTTTCTTCCGATTCATCCTTCGCCTCCAAGTCATATGCCTCATTAACCAGCATTTATTTTATCATACTTCCTGCCATGGTTTCTGGCATAGCCAAGTTGCGGAGCAACTTGCATCATAAATGCGTTAGCATTTATTTTATCATACTATCTATTTGCTTTTCAACAGTATTTCTCACAAAGATATGGCTATTCCTTCTCCCATTTTAGCTAATTTGTTGCACATGGACATTCATACATCACGGCAAGTTGGCAATCATACCATATAATACTTCACCGAATAGGCCTTGGACAGAAAAATATACCCCTCCCGAATGCCCAGATACGCCCGGCAAATCTTCGGCCTCTTCCTGTCAATCTCCAAATACCGCCTCACACGCCTATCACCGTACAGACGCTCATAGGCCTCCGCCTGCTGCCGCCTCAGTTCCAGCATCCGGTGGTTGCTCTCCACCAATCTGCCTATCCTCCCGGTACCCAGCTTCCTTCTCACTGTCCCATGCCATGCCTGGCGGTCGAATCCCCCCACCGCATTTCCATCATGCTGACGATAGCGGCTGAGTTTTTCCGGCAGGAACGCAATCCGGCCATGCCCTGCCGCCACCAGCGCCAGCCACCAGTCATGCATCAAGGCCTCCTGTGGCATGGCATGCCGCCCCAAGATTTTCTGCAAGCGTCCGTTCCACATGGCTGCCGCCCCCTGTACGAAGTTGCACAGCAGGAGAGATTCCATTACCCTGCGCTCCGGCAGAAAGACCCCCGTCTGCTCTGCAAAGGATTCCGACACCACCTCCCCCGCCTGATTGATGACGGAAGCATCAGAATAGACCAGCGCAGGCATAATTCCCTCTTCCAATCTCCCCATATTTTTCTGATTCCCGCGCAGTTTTTGCGATTCCTCACATGTTTGCTGTAACTGTTGCAATCCTTCGATTTCCCGCAATTTTTTCTGTAAAGCATGCAGTTTCCCCAGCTCCCAGACATCATCCTGATCGCAAAAAGCATAATCCCCCGGCTCCTGCACCTCCTGCAAAAGTCTGGCAAAATTCCCCTTCGCCCCCAGCCTCTCGTCATTTCTCGCAAGTTCCACCTTCCCCGGATGGCTTTCGGCAAAGTCATGGAGCAGCTGCCATGTGCCATCCTGTGAGCCATCGTCCCTCACATGGAGCTTCCACTGCGTCTCTGTCTGCCCGGCAATGGAATCCAGCTGTTCCCCGAGATACCGCTCTCCATTGTAGGTTGCCATCAGTATGTGTATCAGCATTTCTTAAGTTCCTCCCCGGTCATTGCCCGAAACTCTCCCCAAAAATCACGAAAATCCCCATACCTCACGCACCTTGCCAGGTATAAGGCCACCCGATACCAGTACAGGGGACGGATCTGCCATCTCTTCATCCCCAGATACTCCCGGCAATAATAAATCTCACTGCGGATATTGTGAGCATAAGAAAAGGCCCGCACTTGCCTGGTACTCCCCCCATGCAGATGGTTGATTGCTGCCGTGCCATGATAGACTGTCCGGAATCCCTGTTCCTCCATGCGGATGCCCAGCATCAATTCCTCCTCGTACAGAAAGGGATATTCATCGAAAGGCATCACCGCCTCCGCGCATTCTCTGGAAAGCAGGAGACAGCAGCCCAGTACCGCATAGACAGAAAAAGTGCCATCATAATCCCTGTCATAGCCAAAATAGGTACGGTAACTTCTGCGGAAGATCGCATGCAATCGAGTGCGGACCAAATATTTTTCCCTGATTCCCGTCCTGCGGCACAAATTGCTCCTTTGCACCTTTCCCTCCCTGTCCAGAATCTTAGGCCCCACGATTCCCACATCCGGGTGCGACTTGCTATACTCCCACAATTCCTGAATGCAATTGTGGGTAAAGCACACGTCATTGTTGGTCAGGAGAATGCCCTGGCATCCCAGTTCCAACGCCTTTTTTATCCCTACATTATTCCCTCCGTTGTACCCAAGATTCTGTTTATTTCTGAGAAAAATAACTCCTCTCTTGAAAATCATTTCTCTCGCCTCGTCGCTCTCTGGAACCGTAGAAGCATTGTCCACCAAGATGATTTGATAGGAGATCCGTGGAGGATTTGCCCAAATGCTCTCCAAACAGCGCACCGTATCTTCCCAATTATTATAATTCAATACTACAATCCCCAATTCCGGCATAACCCAATCCCCCAGTTTCTTTATTTGCAACTGCCCGCTCCTGTCCTTGACACTTTACGCCGCAAAGCGATTTCCCACACTACGAGAGCTTTCCCGCTTTTTTCTTTTTATATATTTTCATCAACCACCCGGGAATCAGCCCCACAATTAATGGCTTGAGGATATACCTCTTGTTGCCCGCATCAATCCCCAGCCTGGCAAACCCTCGCCTTCTCACCTGGAACTCCCGCAGGCGATAGCGGTATTTCCGCCGAGTATAGGAACTTCTGTCCTCCCGATAGGAAAACAGCAGTTCCGGCATGTTATGCCCTCGCTCCCCTAGTTCGTACAACCGCATGAAAAGCTCATAGTCCTCCGTCCGCAGGGCAAAATCCTCCGTGCAATAGCCTCCCAGCCTGTCAAGCACTGCCCGCCGCACCATAATCGTAGGATGCATGAAGGGGGAGCCAAAAAGAAAGTCCTCTTTCTCTGGATAGGGAATCAGTTCCCGCTTTCCCCAAACGCCCCTCTCATCAATCAATTCCGAACTGCACCCCACCAGCGCATAAGCCGGATGATTTTCCAGATACTCCCACTGCCGCCGCAGTCTCTCAGGCTTGGAAATATCATCCCCGTCCATCCTTGCTACATACTCCCCCTTGGCATGGGAGAGGCAGGTATTTAACGCCGCCGCCAAGCCCTGATTTTCCTCATGGAAATACAGCCGAATCCTCTCGTCCCTGGCACAGATTTCTTCCAGCATTCGGCGACAGAGAGGCTCCGAGCCGTCATCGCAGATGATAAATTCTAACTCTTCCAGAGTTTGAGATAGAATCGAGTCAATGGACAATTCCAGCTGCTCCCTGTTCTTCTCATTGTAAACTCCCATAATCACCGACACCAACGGCCTATTCATCATCTCACCACCTCGCTATCAGTCTGGCGCATCTGCCTCTTCATCACCTCACCACCTCGCTATAGATCTGGCGCATCTGCCCCTCCACCACATCCAGGGAAAACTCCCGAATCCTCTCCCGGTTCCATCTCCCCATCTCTTCTCTCCTCGCCGCTCTGGGTACGGCACTCTCCTCTTCTTTCTCCGTGAAGAGCCTCCGGGCTTTCGCCGCATATTCCGCAGGGGAAAAGGTTCTGGCCAGATATCCGCCCCTTCCCTGCTGAATCAGGTCGTGAACTCCCCGGATATCCGCAGCAATCACCGGCAATCCCACTGCCATGGCCTCCATCACCGCCACCGGAAGCCCCTCCCTGCCGGAAGGAAAGAAAAAGCAGTCGCACTGCCGAAGCAATTCCGGCACATTCTCTACATATCCCGCAAAGCGCACCCTCTCTTCCAGATGAAGTTCTCCCACCTTCTTCCGAAGCGTCTCCTCCATCCTTCCTCTGCCGCAAATGAGATAGACCAGATGCAGATCCCTCAGTTCCGCCATGGCCTCTATCGCCACCAGGTGATTCTTAGAGGGGGAGAGTTCCCCCACAGACACGAGGATGCCGCAGTCCGAAGGCAGTCCATACCTCTCTCGGATATCTCCCCCATCCCCTGCCATTTCCCAGCACTGCTTCCGGTAAGGCTCCATCTTCTCCAAATCCATCCCTACCCCGTTAATCTTTACCACCTTGCCCCGTATGGGAAAACGGCATCCCCGCCTGTAATCCTCCTCATTGATCAGAATCAGCCGATCCGTATATCTGGCATAATGCCGCTCGATGGGATAATACAGCCAATTCTTCCAGGGAACGCCATGGCAGAAATGAAATCCATGGGCAGTATATAATACGGGCACTTGCCGCCCCGTTTTCTTTCTCACCTGCCAGGCCGCCCTTCTTGCCACCACTGCGCTCATAGGCATGTGGCAGTGAATCAGGTGGAAGGACTCCCGAAGCATCAAGTCCTCCAACTGCCTCTGGGCAATCTTTACCTTCTTGGAAAAGGGAGAGCGGCAGAAGTCAATCTGATGGCAAATGATCCCGCTCCCCTCCAGCCGGCTGTTATCCTTCCCATATACCACGTTGTTCAAATCCGTGGCATAATGCACCTCAAAGCCCATTTCCCGCAGGATCTTCACATTATTCATCTCATGCTGTGGCACGAACCCGCTCACCCTTGTCACCAATAATGCCTTCTTCATACGCCTCCCCCTTAAACGGTCTCGCATAAATCAAATCCCATTAGCTCCGCTCCCATCACTTCCATTTGCCACTTCCCGGCCACATGCATCTCTCAATATGTCTGATGCAATTTCTCCTCCAACATCCTGAAATCTTTCACCCGGAAACTTCCCATCTTCCTATAGCGGCTAGCCACGCTGGCAAGCAGGGACACATATCCATGCTGAAGTCCCAGCAGCTGCTCCATGGGACCCCTCTCATAGCGGATATACTGAATCCTCCCATAGGGAATCAGGGAGACTTCTTTTTTAAACATTCCTTGCACTAACAGCAGTTCCCCGGGCAGATAGCCGATTCCGCAAGTCTTATATTTCAGATAGGAGCCAAGCAGTCTGAGAAGCGTCACGGCAGCTCCGCTGCCAAGGCAAATGCCCGGGATAACCCATCCCTCCATCTGCTGAAATTCCTGCTCTGAGCCAAATCCAATCAATAGGGCAAGATAGACAATCACGACGCTAACCGCACCCGCCACCAGAGATGCCGCCATGCGGATATACAGCCACTGCCTAGGCACCCTCCTCCGCTCTTTCAAATCCGGCAGTTGAAATTCCGGCAGCAGGATCTCCATTCTCCTCCTCAAATCATCATAACTGCCCAGAAGAAGCAGTTTCATGCCATCTGCCTCCTCCCCCTCGCCCCCCACGTTCAGAACCCTCAGATAACCCCTGCCAAATATTCTGGCAAGCACCGGATACTCGATTTTCACCGCATTGATCTTATCCACCGGAACCATGTAACTCTTTTTCTTCCACAGTCCGCAGGAAACGTAGATTTGGTCATCCTTCCTCCTGGCGCGGAAGCGGAAATCCTGCAAGATTTTCTTGACAATAGCCCAGACAAAGGAGTATGCAGTGACAAATTCCATCAACAGCAGGCCAAGTCCGGCAACTACATTATCATAGTCCCCCTTTGACACATCGTGCAATGTGATGCTGAGCGTCGCCCCAAAAGAAACTAGAAAAGCCACGGCCGCTATCAGCTGGGACAG
>CATKZA010000087.1 GCA_949841235.1 uncultured Clostridiaceae bacterium | reverse complement strand
CCCTGCTGCCAGCGTGCCGGTCTGTTTCTCGATTATGAGAAATCCAAATCCCAGCTGTTTAAATGCAGAGTAGTCTGGATAATTGGAAGTAAAGTCTTTACTCCATGTATGCTGCTGTACCGTATGGTAATAGTCTTCATTAATGGACTGTACAATAAAATCGCTTTCGGCAGCTGTTTCCGGGTAATCCGTATCATAGGCAATCTGACGGATATAAGATATGAGCTGTTCCTTATTAAAATCCTGAATATCCGGTTTGTTTAGTGCATATCGGATATCTTTGGAATAGACAGGGTTCATATCAAACTGACGGTTCCAGCTTTCAGAGAGAGGAATAAATATCATGCCCGGATTGTGGAAATGATCATTTAATAAAGCTAAAGTGTTTTGGTCGGAAGAATCCTTTTCATTACCGTCCAGAAAACAAAAATCTCCTACCTGTATAATGCCGTAGGCAGGATGATCCAAAGAATCTGTAAAGCCGCGCCCCATTACACCCTGAAGAAAGGCTTCTGGACAACTGTCGTGTGCATGTTTAAAAAATGAAGATAAAATGTGTCCGTCGCTTAATGGTATTTCTGTCATAAATATTTCTCCTCAAAAGGTATTTGCACTGCTGCTTCAACTGTAATACAATATATATATACGGATACCACCACGGATATTTTTTTATCGGCATTGTCCATTTTCTTCCTCGTTTCTGCACTGCTTTCTGCTGCAAATGTTTGTGCCGCAGCGCAGACACAAAATTGCAATATCAACATCGGTCTTATTTATTTTCATCATTGGCTTCCTTAGAATTTACTTTGCCATCTTTATCGCTATATTCCAGCACGGTCTTTATTTCCAAGTCTTTCGGAAGGCCATGGAACAGCTTGTATCTCTCAAACCAGGGCTCGTATTCCGGCGTGGCACCCCATATATAGGATTCGTACGGAAGATGAATGATCTCCGCACTGGTTTTACCACTGGCAACCTCTTTTTGGATATATGCCAGCCTATTGCGATCTGCCTGGCTGATGGAGGAATATACATTCAAATAGAATGCCAGTCCGGCGGTACAGCCTAAGATGCACAGGAAGCGGAAAGACCGTCCTTCCAAAATCTCGGTGATTTGCTCCGCATCTAATTGATGGAGCAGTTCAAGGAGGAGCAAGATGAATAAGATATAGGTGGCAAAAAAGCATCTTTCTCCTATGGGATTCACAAAGAGGAGCGGAGCGGTGATGCAGAGGATGCTCCCATTCCAGAAAAGCATCTTCCACAGGCAATTTTTCTTTATGCCCACCAGGGCGGAAAAGACAATGCATGCTATAAGATAGAGAATGCTTAGCACTGCTTCTGCATACAGCAACGGTTCCCTTTTGACATTGTCGCCAATGCCGGAGGAAGATAAAAAAGCCCAGATATTATAAAATGCCAAAACAGCCAGGCAGGCTTTTGCCGTAATGCGCTGTGCCTTTGCATTCCACAGGGGAATGCATTGCCGAAACAGGAGAATGCATGCAATCAGGATTGCCAGGTTGAGCCAGATGTTATTCAGGCAGAGATGCTTTGCGATGATCTGCACATAGTTTTGGATGGATTGGCCGATGATTCCGTCCTGAGCTACCTGGCGGTATTCATCTTGATTGTTTGCAATGGAATGGTATGCCTGGTTGGAAAACATGTATGCGGTGCCGGCAGCGGATCCCAGGAGATAGGACACATGGGAGAGGAGGATTTTCCGATGGGCCACAATGGTGTATAGAATCGTTCCGACAGCCAGGACAACGTTATATATCGTCATATGTTCTACAATCAATGCGCTGGCAAAGCCCAGTCCAAGCAAGGGAAGGGAGTGCCATAATTTATCCTTTGGAGCATCCTTCTCGAATATGGGATAGAGAAAGGCTATGAAAATCAAAGTGAGGAATATGGAAACCACGTAATTCGAGTATCCTGCCGACCAGACGATTGCCTGGCGCAGGATTGGCCTTGGCAGGAGCAGAAGGGCAAGGCAGGAGATATAAAATGCCCATTTCTTCTTGATGATGCGTTCCGCAAGGTAAATGATTCCGGTCAGGCAAAATGCCATGATAAGTGTTTTGGCATGGTTTGAGCGGGTCATAGCCATTTCAATCAGGTTGCCCACATACCGTCCATTATAGTTGTCAAACCAGACATGAAGGCGTTCCATGCCTATTTCGCTTCCCCATGCCCAATCATCGCCAGAATAGGGAAATAGCCAGCAGAGAACTGCGGTCAGCAAGAAGCACAGCCCATATCTCATTGGTCTTAATATTTTTTCGTTCATGTCTCTCCTCTTTCTGCTTTTTTACTGTATTGGGTGCTCCGCATCATTCGCCTCTTCCGCTAATGCAGGAAGCGCATCCTCCTTTGGCGGGGAGAATTTCATGGAGATGCGGTAGGCAAGCCATACCATCTTCCGTCTCTTGAAGTCGTTAATCAGGGAGAGGTAGTGGGTGTTCTTTGCCTTTAGCAACTTCATTCTCTTAATCTGTGCATCCATTTCCTCGGTTTGCTCTGCGACTCTTCCACGGAAATAGGCAATCTTTTTCTGCAGCTTTACATTCTGCTTGGACACATCCTGCCTTGCCTGATCCTTCTTGTAAAGCAGGTAATCTCTGGTCAGTTTTTGCAGGGTGCGGTAGTAGAATGCGTTCACCTCGCAACAGCGTTCTCCGTCCCTTTCCACCAGCTGGGGCTGCTCCCTGTGAATGGCGGCGATGGTGGTGCCCAGACCGTAATCCCAGGTCAGCACGTTGGTGCTGTAGATGCGGGTGGTGCCATGGCATATTTTCATATATTTTGACTTGAAGTTGCTCTCCCATTGATAGGAATAGGATGCGCCATTTTTTTGGAGGAGCAATTCCGACAGGGCGGCAGACATGCCCTGGGGCTCTGCCAGGTGATCTTGCAGAAGCCCGAAGGCATCCCTGATGATAGGCTCCCCCGGAACTGACGCATAGATATGGGAGGAGATGCTAGTGTCGTCGTAGAAGGCGAAGAAAGCCCGGGCGCGGGTGAGGAGCCTGGTAATATACTTGTATCCCCTGATATCTGTGGACAGGGCAATTCCACCCTCCTCCAACAGGCGCTTGCACTTGAAATATTGTCCAACGATACCGAAGCGTCCCTCTTGGTAAGCCTTTTCCACCAATGGATGTTCCGCAATGTCGCAGTTTTCCTCATTGAGGCAGATGATTTTAGCATCAAATTCCACCAAGGTACCCTGCCAGCCCTTGACATTTTCCTCCTGGGCGGGGGACAGGGGCTGCTTTCCAAAATGGTCATAGAAAATCTGCTTGGGAATCATGGCATAGTCTTCCTGAAAATAGGATTTCAGCCGATTCTGAAGATGGGGATGCTCGGCGAAGTCCGTATTTTCCGTGATAAATCCCTTATATTCCGTCAGCAGGTTGACGTACAGGTCTGCAAAGGCCGGCCGGCGCACGCACATGAAGAGCAGGAGATGGGCGATATAGGGAGCCATCTGCTGAACAATCTCCGGATTGGCATGTTCCTTGATATAGCGCACAGCGTCCACGCTGCCCAAAATCTGTTTATTGGACACGCTGGACACCGTGGAACTGTCGTGCCGGAGATAGTGGTAGTAGGCATAAGGCACATAGGTGATTCTATTTGCATAGGACATCATCACCGGAAGCAATGCCACATCCTCAAACCAGAAGGAAGGAAATTCAAATCTCCTGATAAAGTCTATCTGGTACAGCTTGGTGCAGGTGGTGATGATGTATTCTGAGTTTTTGATGAAATCTTCCCCGGTATACACCTTTCTCGGCGAGAAATTGAAACTGCCCTCAATGGTGATTTCCTCGTGCAGGCCATGGCGGTAGAAGGGGCAGAATGCCACCTCGCTGTGATGCCTGATGGCAGAGGCATAAAGTCCGGAGAGCATGTCCTTCTCCACCGTGTCATCGGAATCCATGAAGAGGACGTAGCTGCCGGAGGCTTTTTTCACTCCCAGATTTCTGGCGGCGCCTGCACCGGCATTTTCTTGGGAAATAACCTGGATTTTGTCCGGGTGTTTTTGGCAGTATTCTTCTGCGATGGATAGGGAATTATCCGTGGAGCCATCATTGATGATCAGAATCTCATAGGAATGGAATGTCTGGTCCAGGATGGAATCCAGTGCGGCCCTGATGTACTTTTCTGCATTGTACATGGGCATGATTACGGAAATTTTAGGTGTCTTTTTCATTTTTGCATTCCCCCTCTTTACCTTATATAGTTATGATTAACAGCAGCCTAGAAAGACTTCGCACCTTTTTTATGGAGTGCCTGGAATAGGAATTCCTGGGAGGCCTTCCGCTCCCGGTTCAGGTGTTCATAGACCTTGTCGTAATCGATGGATGTGATGGCGGGAAGGTCCTGGTCATTCTGTAGGAACTTGTCATCCAAATCCATTAGGTGCAGTAGGCTGGTCACCCGGGAGTCCTTCGTTCCTCTGGCATAGGTGTAGAAGTCCTTTTTGAAGATCAGCGAAAAGCATACGCCGTGGAAGGCGTTGGTGAAGACGTAGCTGGCATTCTGGAAGTATCCTAAGAACTCTTCGATGCCGGCGGAAATCTTTACCTTGTCCAGATAGAAGTTGCCGTAGTACACGCTGACCTCGATCACTTTCAATCCCAACTGCTTTGCGGCTTTCTTGGCATCCCGCACCATTTTCTTATTATTTTTCAGGCAGTTGTATACCAGCACGTATCCCTGCTCCTTCGGCGGGGGGATGATGTCCTGGTAATCTTTTGCATCCAGGAGCAGGGTGGGGTCTAGCACATTGTATACCTTCTTGTCTGTGAATTGCTGGGTAAATTCCGTCCCCTGCACCTCCCGCACGGAGATGGAATCAAAGTTCTTCAATAGTTCCCGGAATTTTGCCTGGCGCTTCTCGGAAAATTTGGTGTATCCGATGCAGGCGGCGTAGGAAATCTTATTTTTATCCTGCATGGAGGGCAGGTTGCAGAAGAAGCCATTGTCAAAGCCCTGGGTGCTGTGGGGGCTCCAGATCACGTCGCTCTCGCAGACGATGGTGTCGAAATCCAGCTTCGCTTTCTTCAGCTGCTTTTCCGTATACTGTCTGGTGGAGCGGTAATGTTCTTCAAAAATCTTCATGAACTTGGTGTATTTGACGATATTTGGGAAAAAATTTCCCAGCCAGAACAGGGAGCGGCGGAACTGCTCCTTCGGCTGTCTGGCGATCACCGGGTATTTCATATTGTAAGATTTCATAAAGCGGGGCAGATAGTCGATAATGACATTGTCGATGCCGTGCATGTCCAAATAGTGCTGGAAGGCATAGGAATGCAGTGCCGCCCCATAGTTCAGGTGCTTTGAATATTTGTTGATGCTAATAATGCCTACTTTCATATTTTACCTCATCTCTTCTGCGCTGCTTTTTGCGCATAAAGCAACGTTTGTGCAAGCAACGCGCAGTCACAAACTTGCCGAGTGAAAAATTTATTTTTCACTCTTCTCCCCTTATTATTCATTTCGGACTTTTCACCTTTTGGTTTTGTAAAGTGAAGAACGCAACAGCATTTATGCTGTTGTTTTGCGTTCTTCCTAAAGGAAGCATAGTTTTTCTTAGGCAGCGTTTTGTGCTGCCTTTAGAAAGACTCTTCCTTTTTTCCGAAGCATTCTTCGTGGATGCGCTTTGCCAAAGTTTCCGTGGCCGTGCCTTTTTCATAACTGCCGAAGAGGCTCTGGTGTCCTGATACGCCCTTTTGATCCTCCTCGTCAAAGTTACGGATATTATTCACGAGTTCTTCGTTATTTCTCGCCAGGGGGAACTGCCAGTCCCTGACATCCACGTAGAATCCCTGTTTTTCCAGATACTCGTCCAAGTCCACCGTATACAGGAAGCAGGGTCTGCCCAGCAGGGAATAATCCCACACGCTGGAGGAGTAATCCGTAATCAGAATGTCTGATGCCAGCAGCAGGTGCTGCATGTCTCCGTATTCCGTGACATCGATGATATGCTGCCCATGCAGGTCATCCGGCAGCCGTTTCTTGATGAAATAGTGCATTCGGTAGAGGATGGTCCATTCGCCGCCAAATCGCTCCTTTGCCGCCTCCACGATTCCCCGTACATCCAGGTTGTAATCCGTAGGCATATTCCTCTTGCCCTTTCGGTAGGTGGGGGCGTAGAGAATGATTTTGTTCTCCAAGGGGATATCGTAATAATTGCGGATGTAGTCTGCCATCTTTCGGTCATTGTTATTGATGAGCTCGTCATTTCTCGGCATGCCGCATTCGATGCACTCTCCCTTGTGGTTAAAGGCGCCCCGAACCACGTATTCCGTATAGTATTTGCAGCTGGAGACCAGAATATCCGTGTGGGAGGCGCTGAGTTCCTGGATTTTCCTCTCTGCGCTCCGAATGTTGGGATTGTTCAGCAGCAGTTTCTTGTAGGCGCCGCCTCCGTGGCCGGTGCCGATGGTGGTCTGTTTTTTTCGGAAGGGAATCATGGCCGGAATCCGCATGTTGTACACGTACACCCGGGAGGTGAGGGCCAGCCGGTAGAATTTTGCAGAGCCGTAGCGCACGGTGCGGGAAACGCCCTGCTCCAAGAGCCATTCAAATCCCTCTTCCTTTTTAAATGCCCAGATGATTTCAAATTCTCCGGGATAGTGCTTCGTCAGGTATTCAGAAATCCTTCGGGGATTGCAGGCATATTTTCCAGCCTCAAAACTCATGAAGAGGACGCGGTTCTTCTTGATGGGGAAGAGATAGAAAATGCGGAGAAACAGAAGGTACAGCCGATTCCTCAGATACTCTTTTTCCAGATTGACGGTGCGGTAGTCAGGTCCCAGGGAGGCGTATTTCTTATATTTTAAATACCGCTTGTATTTCATGTAGTGATAGTATGTCTTTAATATGGAAATTAATCGCTTCATTGTACTTATTAACCCTTTCCTTATGGTGGTTTGGATGATTGAATCATAGTTCATCATAGCTTGTGGGAGGCTTTGCCATTTTTTCAATGGTAAAAAGGTGCAAGTTGCATTTTTCAAGCAATTTCTTAATACAGAAAAATGCGAATTATGCCTTCTATGTGTAATAATAGTTTTAC
>CATKZA010000086.1 GCA_949841235.1 uncultured Clostridiaceae bacterium | reverse complement strand
AAACAAGCCTGCTGTCCCTGAATGCATCGATTGAGGCGGCCCGTGCAGGGGAATCCGGAAAAGGATTTGCCGTTGTGGCAATGGAAATCGGAAAGCTGGCACAGACCAGCATGGATTCCGTGCAGCATATCAATGAGTTAATTTTAGATATTAAATCTTCCATTGGCGATGTAATCAGCCAGGCCGTAGATAGCGTGAGCAATATCAATGCCAGCAATGTACTGATTGAAAATGCTTCAGAGACTTTCGATATCATTTTTGAAAATATTCGTGTGGTTGGCGATTTGGTACAGGAAATGATAGAGAAAGTGGACCAGGTAGAGGAAGAGGCAAGGAATGTTGCCGCGATTTCTCAGGAACAAGCGGCAAGTTCCGAGGAGATTGCTGCTTCTTCTGACATCTTGGTGGAACAGGCAAACGGCTTGATGGCGAACAGTGAAACAGTGAAAAATGAATCTTCCGAATTGACAGATTCTGCGCAGGAATTGGCTTCGCAGATTGGAAAGTTTCGGATTGAACATGAAAATATAAAATAATCAAAAAGCCAACAGCATAAATGCTGTTGCAGAAATGAGGATTACTATGGAAAAAATCATTTTTTTGGATGGAGATGGAAGTTTTTGCTTGGAGCAGCCGGAAAACTATAGCTACCTATATTTTCCCATTGCCGGGGAAGGCGGCATAAAAAGTTCTCTTACTCCGAACTTAGGAGGGGATATCAAGATTACCCAAAATGCCTTTCTGATGGAGCCTGTCAGTTCAGAAAATCTCCACAATAACCGTTCAGGAAGAAATTTCTGGTGCTATCTGGAGAATATGGGAGCATGGTCAGCCGTAGGCTCTTCTGCGGAAGCGGAGGTCAGAAAGCATACGGAACTTCAAGATCATAGCGTATTGGAAGCAGGGCTTATGTGGCAGTCTGTGACAAGGCAATGGAAGAAAAGCCAGATAGCGGCAAAAGTGACCTCCTTCGTACCCCTGAATCACAACGTGGAGATCATGCAGGTGGAGCTGATTAACCGGGGAAGGATGAAGCAAAAAATCGTCCCGACAGCGGCCATTCCAATTTATGGAAGGAGTGCGGATAACATCAGGGATCACAGGCATGTCACCTCCCTGCTGAACGAGATCAGAACGACAGAATATGGCGTATATGTAAAGCCTACGTTATCCTTTGATGAGCGGGGACATCAAAAAAATAACCTGACGTATTTTGTCTGCGGCGTGACCGGAACGGGAGAAAAGCCAGAGGATTTCTATCCGGTGGCGGAAGAATATATTGGCGAGGGCGGAAGTTACACCCATCCCCGCAAGATTATAAATAACGAGAAAGGGATTCCTTCCGGGAACTGCATCAAGGGAAAAGAAGCACTGGGAGGCATTCGCTTTTCTGAAATCACGCTGGATTCAGAAGAGAGCGCATCTTTTACAATCATTATGGGAATCACTGAAGATGAACAGGAAATTGATGGGATTCTTTCTGATTTTAATAATGAGGAGAATGTCAAAAAAGCGTTGCAGGAAGCGAAAGAATACTGGCAGAAGAAAGTCAATGTCAGATATGATACAGGAGATGCCAGCTTTGATAATTATATGCGCTGGGTGAGCTTCCAGCCTATATTGCGGAGGCTGTATGGCTGTTCTTTCCTGCCTCATCACGATTATGGAAGAGGCGGAAGGGGATGGCGTGATTTATGGCAGGATTGCCTCTCCCTTCTGATCATGGATCCGGGCGGCGTGCGTCAGATGATTCTTGATAATTACAACGGGGTCAGGATAGACGGTACAAACGCTACCATAATAGGCGAAAAGCAAGGGGAATTTGTTGCTGACAGAAACGGCATTGCCCGTGTTTGGATGGATCATGGCGTATGGCCATTTATGACTACGAAACTGTATATCGACCAGACAGGCGATATCGAAATACTAAAAGAAAAGATTTATTATTTCAAGGACGAGCAGATGGATCGGGGCAGAAGCCTGGACCGTTCCTGGGATGTTCAGAGCGGCACCCGACAGAAATGCACTGATGGCAAATTGTATGAGGGAAGCGTTTTAGAGCACTTGCTTTTGCAGCATTTGTGCGCATTTTATGAAGTGGGGAGGCACAATCATATCAGGCTTCGCGGCGCAGATTGGAATGATGCGCTGGACATGGCGGAAGAGCATGGGGAAAGCGTGGCATTTACCTGTGCCTATGCAGGAAATCTCATGCAGCTAGCGGATCTCCTTGATGTATTAAGGGATCGCTATGGATGGGAGCAGGTAGAATTGCTGGAGGAAGCAAAGGTTCTTCTGGAGGAAGGGGATGCGATATATAATGACATTGCCGAAAAAAGAGAGATTCTTATAAAATACTGCCAGCTGTGCGGGAATACGGTAAGCGGGAAAACCGTGCAAATTCCCCTTGCGCAGCTCAGCCAGAATCTGCGGACAAAGGCGGCATGGATGCAGTCCCATATCCGCAGTTCGGAGTGGATTCATTCAGAGAAGGAGGAAGGCTGGTTTAACAGCTATTATGATAATGATGGGGAGCAGGTAGAAGGTTATTTTGAAGACGGCGTGAGAATGATGCTCACGGGTCAGGTTTTTGCCATCATGAGCAATACGGCGAAAAATGACCAGGTAGCAAAAATCTGCAAAAGCGCAGATCGCTATTTGTATAAAAAGGAAATTGGCGGATACCGGCTAAATACGGATTTCCATGAGCAGAAATTTAATTTAGGCAGAATGTTCAGCTTTGCCTATGGAGAAAAGGAAAATGGAGCAGTATTTTCCCATATGACGGTTATGTATGCCAATGCATTATATAAAAGGGGCTTTGTGAAAGAGGGATATAAGGCACTGCAGACGTTGGCAGATACTGCCCTTGATTTTGAGGTGAGCAAAATATATCCCGGAATACCGGAGTATTTCAATGGCGAGGGCAGGGGCTTATATCATTACCTTACCGGAGCTGCCAGCTGGTACATGCTGACATTTATTACAGAAGTATTCGGCGTAAAGGGAAATATTGGAGATATGGTAATTTGCCCCAAGCTGCTCAAGGAACAGTTTGATTCTGAGGGATATGCAGGAATTCGGCTGCAGTTTGCAGAAAGGGATTTCGATATTCGCATTCATAATCCTGAAAAACTTACCTATGGGGAGTATCAGGTGATAAGCGCAGTGTGTGACGGGGAAAAGGAGCTGGCCCAATATGGTGATGGCGTTTGCCTTGCTAAAAATGAGATTGCCGCTTTGCCCAATACCGTACATAGAATAGAAATCAAATTGGGCTGATAGCAAGATGGTTCCGAAGGTTTGAAAACTCCTTCTTTAATGCGGGATGCAGAATGATGCGTCCCGCTTTATCTTTTACCATGAGGTTCGGTAATACTGGTCGCGGTATTTCTTCGGCGTCATCCCGAGAGATGCCTTAAAGGTTTGTATGAAATGGCTTTGAGAGGAAAAGGCAAGGTAGTTGGCGATTTCTATCAGACTATAGTCAGAGTATTTTAGCAGATGCTGGGCTTTTTCTATCTTTTTTTCTATAATGTAATCACTGATGGAAACCCCCAGCTCCTTTTTGAAAAGCCGGGAGAGATAACTGGAAGACAGTTCTGTATATTCTGAAAGATTTTTTATGGTAATCCTAGAGTTCAGGTTGTTATAAATATAATCAATGCATAGGACTATAGGCTTGGATATGATGGAACTTTTTTTCAGCAGCAGCATTTTACCTGTATAATTGAGTACCATATCTTCGTGTAGACGGGAAATCGAATCGATGTTTTGGCAGGCATCCATTTTTAGAATATAAAAATCACTGAGCCGATATGCCTGTTCTAATTCCATGCCCGCCTCTACGCAGCGTCTTGTAATCATGGCAGTTGTGACAACAAAATGATATTTCATATTTGTCAAAGGATTCGTTGAAAGGGTTCCCATGCCTTCCTGGAGCGTAAATGTGTTTTGTTTGCAATTCGCCTGCACATAGTTCATGTCTCCGGAGCTGACTGCCTGATAAAAAGAATACTCCTCTTCAAGTGGGCGGTGCGCAATGCATTCTTCCGCCTTCTGTATTTCCGACTGATACCATTCTTCCCTTAAATTCATATTTTTTCCTTTCTCATCTTAAATATAGCATAAGTAAAAATCTCATTTTCTTCTTTAGTTAATATTATAGCATGATTTTTATATATTTGTACACATTTTAATATAGAAACATTTGGATGGATTGTACAATGAATCGTATTTACTATAATAAATTGCAATGCCGTGTGGAGGGCCGCAGAACTTTAGCCACATAATAAGAAGGCAGCGCAGAAATGAGGTTGATTATGAGATATGGTTATTTCGATGAAGAAAAGCGGGAGTATGTAATTGATCGGCCGGATACGCCGGCTCCCTGGGCAAATTATCTCGGCTCCCCCGAGTATGGAGCGTTGGTTTCCAATAATGCCGGAGGATATAGCTTTGTAAAGTCAGGAGCGAATGGACGGATCCTGCGCTATATCTTTAATGGTTCTGACCAGCCCGGACGCTATATTTACATTAGGGATCAGAAAAGCAAAGATTACTGGTCCGCATCCTGGCAGCCTGTGGGCAGGGACTTATCAGAATATCAAAGCGAATGCCGTCATGGCACGGGATATACCAAAATATCTGCTGACTATCAGGGGATACATTCCGACACGCTGTATTATGTGCCTCTGGACGAGAGCTACGAGGTATGGAATATCGCCCTGACAAATGATTCCCAGGAAGAAAGGGAACTGACCGTTACAGGATATGCGGAATTTACCAATCATGGAAATTATGAACAGGATCAGGTGAACCTGCAATATTCCCAGTTTATTACCAGAACAGAGTTCCGAGGGAATCGGATCTGCCAGATCATTCACGGCAATCTGGATAAAATAGGGGAAGGAAAAGAGGTGGACGGCAAGAAAACCACAGAGCGTTTCTTAGGCATGGAAGGCGTGGAAGTATCTTCTTATTGCGGGGACAGGGAAGGGTTTCTGGGAAGGTATCACGGGTACGAAAACCCGATGGGAATAATTAACGGAAAACTAAACGGAGATTTGAGTTATAATGAGAATGGCTGCGGCGCTCTTTCGGCATCCATTGCCCTTGCTCCGGGGGAAACAAAAAACCTGGCATTTATTCTGGGAATGAAGTGCGATGCGGAGGCAGGCGAGATATTAAGCCGTTATAAAAATCCGGAGTTCAAATGCAGGGAAGAACTAGAGGCATTGATCTCATATTGGCATGGAAAATTATCTCATTTTCAGGTTAAAACGCCCAGCGCAGAGTTTGACACCATGGTGAACACATGGAATGCGTACAACTGTTTCATGACATTTATCTGGTCCCGGGCGGCTTCCTTTATTTACTGCGGGTTGAGAAACGGATACGGGTACCGGGATACGGTACAGGATATTCAGGGAATCATTCATCTGGCACCGGAAATGGCGGTGGAAAAAATTCGATTCATGCTTTCCGCCCAGGTGCATCACGGTGCCGGACTGCCCCTGGTAAAGTTTACTCACAATCCGGGACATGAGAACACGCCGGAAGACGCTTCCTATGTGGAGGAGACGGGGCATCCTGAATATCGTGCGGACGATGCGCTCTGGCTGTTTCCCACGATTTACAAATATATTTCCGAATCAGGAGACCTCCCCTTTCTTGATGAGGTAATCCCTTTTGCAAATCAAGGAGAAGGCACTGTATATGAACACTTAAAGAAAGCGGTGGAATTTTCCATGAATCATCTGGGAAATCATGGCATGCCGGCAGGACTGTATGCAGATTGGAATGACTGCCTCAGGCTTGGCAAGAAAGGAGAGTCTTCCTTTGTGGCTTTTCAATTTTACTATGCCCTCTCTGTCTTGAAAAGATTTGCTGAATATAAAGAAGATGAAGAATACAGCAAGCGTCTGACGGATATTCAGAGGGAAACGGAAAAGCGCATACAGGAATTGTGCTGGGACGAGGATCGCTTTATCCGGGGCTTTACGGAACGGGGAGAAATTATTGGGAAGCGCACGCAGCCAGAAGCTAATATGTGGCTGAATCCCCAGAGCTGGGCAGTCATCAGCGGCTTGGCTTCAGATGAGCAGGCAGATTTGGCATTGGACATGGTATATCAGCGTCTCAATACGGAGTACGGCCTGGTTCTGATGGATCCGCCCTACCATGAAAATGCCTTTGAAGGGGCGCTTGCCGTAATATACAATGCAGGGGTAAAGGAAAATGCTGGAATCTTTTCCCAGTCACAGGGGTGGATCATTCTTGCAGAAGCTCTGCGGGGACATGGAGAGAGAGCCTTCCAATACTTTATGGAAAACGCTCCGTCAGCCCAAAATGACAGAGCGGAGATTCGCAAACTGGAACCGTATTGCTATGGACAGTTTACGGAGGGGAAGGACAGCCCTCACTTCGGGCGTTCCCATGTGCATTGGCTTACAGGAACGGCTTCTACTGTCATGGTGTCGTGCGTTGAGGGGATCCTGGGCATGCGTCCTGATTTTTACGGTCTTCGCATTTCACCCTCTATTCCAAAAGAGTGGGAGTATTTTGAAATAGAAAAAGATTTCAGGGATAAACATCTGCACATTAAGGTGAGGAATCCAGGACATGTGGAATCCGGCTTCAAGAGGCTTGTTGTAAATGGCAGGGAGATGGAGGAAAACTATATTCCTGAAAACTTGATGAAAAAAGAAAATGACATTGAACTTTACATCTCATGATGTTAGGTCAAAAGGTATTTTGCCCTAGCATTATGTCATTGATTTGACATTATTGTTATTATTTTTATATATTATTAGATGCTTGAATTATAAAATTGAAGTAACCTACTGGAGAAGTTTTATATCCAGAAAAAAAAAATTTATATAGGAGGTAAAAAGTTATGAAAAAAAAGTTACTTAGCTTGGCACTTGTTTCTGCCCTGATGGCAACTACACTGTCAGGCTGCGGAAGTTCTCCTTCCAGCAAGAAGGAGGAAGGCGGCGACGGAGGAAAGACATTGAATATCTGGTGTTGGAATGAGGAATTCCAGAGCCGATTCAATGACTACTATCCAGAGGTAAAAGAGGTTGCAAAGGATAAATCCACAACCACTTTGAAAGATGGAACGACTGTTAA
>CATKZA010000085.1 GCA_949841235.1 uncultured Clostridiaceae bacterium | reverse complement strand
GGGGGCAGGAAAGCTGCGGCATTGCGGTGAGCAGGACGGACGGCCCTAAGAGAAATGCCAGCACCTGCAAGGGCATGGGATTGGTAAATGAAGTGTTTGACGCAGAGAAGCTCAGCGGGATGCGGGGAGATATCGGCGTGGGACATGTGCGGTATTCCACGGCGGGAGCCAGTGTTGCAGAAAATACCCAGCCCTTAGTGCTAAATTATGTGAAGGGAACGTTGAGCCTGGCTCACAATGGCAATCTGGTGAATGCATTGGAACTCAGGGACGAATTGGAGAATAGCGGAGCGATTTTCCAGACCGCCATTGATTCCGAGGTGCGTGCCCACCACATCGCCAGGGAGCGGCTGGCGACCCCTACGGTGGAGGAGGCTGTCCGGAGGGCGATGCAGAGGATTCGGGGAGCCTATTCCCTGGTGGTGGCAAGCCCCAGGAAGCTCATCGGCGCTAGAGACCCCTTTGGATTTCGTCCGCTGTGCATCGGCAAGCGGGACAATGCCTATATCATTTCCTCTGAGAGCTGCGCCCTGGATACCATTGGCGCTGCCTTTGTCCGGGATGTGGAGCCGGGGGAGATCGTGACCATTAATGGAGACGGCGAGATTCTGTCGGATAGGAGCATGATTACGGGAAACCATGCCAAGTGTATCTTTGAATACATTTATTTTGCCCGCCCGGACAGTTATTTTGATGGCGTGGGAGTGCATAGTTCCCGATTGACTGCGGGACGCATTCTGGCTCAGACCCATCCGGTGGAGGCGGATATCGTGGTAGGGGTGCCGGAATCCGGCAATGCGGCGGCCATGGGGTATTCCATGGAGTCAGGGATTCCCTATGGGACGGCCTTCGTGAAGAACAGTTATGTGGGGAGAACCTTTATCAAGCCGGGGCAGTCTGCCAGGGAGTCCGGCGTGCGGGTGAAGCTGAATGCCCTGCGGGACGTGGTGGACGGAAAGCGGGTGATTATGGTGGACGATTCCATCGTGAGGGGAACCACCAGCGACCGCATCGTGAAGATGCTAAAGGATGCGGGGGCGAAGGAAGTGCATGTGCGCATCAGTTCCCCGCCCTTCAAATACCCCTGTTATTTTGGCACGGACGTACCCTCCAGCGACCAGCTGGTTGCTTACAATCACACGGTGGAGGAAATTCGTGACATGATGGGCGCAGATTCCTTGGGGTATCTGGATGCCAGCCGCCTGAGCGAATTGATTGGCGGGGATAGGGGATACTGCCATGCCTGCTTTTCCGGGAAATATCCCATGGAGACACCGAAGAGGGATATTCGCGGGGAGTACGAGAAATAAGAATGATGGAGGATAAGTTGATGAATACAGACAAGTACACCAGTCCGCTTTCGGAGCGTTATGCCAGCAGGGAGATGCAGTATATCTTTTCGCCGGACAAGAAGTTTCGTACATGGAGACGGCTTTGGATTGCCTTGGCGGAGGCAGAAAACGAGCTTGGCCTGAAAAATGAGGAGGGCGGCCCTGCCGTGACCGAGGAGCAGATTGAGGAACTCAGAAGCCACGAGGAGGATATCAACTATGAGGTGGCGAAGGAGAGGGAAAAGCTGGTGCGCCATGATGTCATGAGCCATGTGTATGCCTATGGAAAACAGTGTCCCAAGGCGGCAGGCATCATTCATTTGGGCGCCACTTCCTGCTATGTGGGCGATAATACGGATGTGATCGTGATGAGGTCGGCATTGCAGCTGGTGCGGAAAAAACTGATCAATGTAATAGATGAACTGGCAAGATTTGCCATGGAGCATCGATTCCAGCCAACCCTTGCATTCACCCACTTCCAGCCGGCTCAGCCCACCACTGTGGGAAAGCGGGCCACGCTGTGGCTGCAGGAGTTCGTGATGGATTTGGAAGATTTGGAGTATGTGCTCTCTACCATGAAGCTTCTGGGGTCTAAGGGAACTACGGGAACCCAGGCCAGCTTTATGGAGCTGTTTGACGGGGACGAGGAGAAAATTAAGCGGCTGGATCAGCTGATTGCGGAGAAAATGGGTTTTGATGCCTGTTTCCCGGTGTCTGGGCAGACTTATTCCAGAAAACTTGACACCAGGGTGCTGAACGTGCTGGCGGGGATTGCCGCCAGCGCCCACAAGTTTTCTAACGATATTCGCCTTCTCCAGCACTTGAAGGAGATCGAGGAGCCTTTTGAGAAGAACCAGATCGGTTCCTCTGCCATGGCCTATAAGAGAAATCCCATGAGGAGCGAGCGGATTGCGTCCCTGTCCCGGTACGTGATGTCCGACGTGATGAATGGCATGTTCACTTCCGCATGCCAGTGGTTCGAGAGAACGCTGGATGATTCCGCCAACAAGAGAATCAGCGTGCCGGAGGGATTTCTGGCCACCGATGGCATTCTGGACCTTTTGCTGAATGTGGTGGATGGTTTGGTGGTATATGACAAGGTGATTGAGAAGAGGCTGATGTCGGAACTGCCTTTCATGGCCACGGAAAACATTATGATGGATGCGGTCAAGGCCGGTGGCAACCGACAGGACCTGCATGAGGAAATCCGCACCCTGTCCATGAAGGCGGGGGAGAATGTGAAGATGCGGGGGCTAGACAATAACCTGCTGGAACTGATTGCGGAAGATGATAAGTTCCCGGTAGGTCTGGAGGAACTGGAGGAGGCAATGCAGCCGGAGAAATACGTGGGGCGTGCGCCTTCCCAGGTGAAGGAGTTTATTGAGGACGTGATTCAGCCCATACTGGATGCCAATCGGGACATTTTGGGCGTGAAGGCGGAAATCAACGTATAAGAGGCAGGGCAAAATAGAAGGGAGGGACATTTTATGGGAAGTAAGCGAGTATTCACTTCCAGAGTAACGGAGAACATGGTGGCGGCAGAGGATGTGTACACTTCGGATGAGCAGCTTTTGATTCCGGAGGGGACGCTCCTGACGGGAGAAATCATTGATGCGCTGAAGGAGCGTTCCATCTTTGCCATCAGGGTCAAGGTGGGAAAGGACGGACAGACGCCGATCATAGGGGATGCAGAACTTGGGGATGCGCCGGCGGTTGCCCCTTTGGAGGGGATTCCGGATGTGTCCTTGGGAAAGGGCGCGCTCGGGGCAGAGCCGGAGGAGGAAAAGAATTATTATCAGGCCGTGCGGGAGACGAAGGAATTTCAGGAATTCCAGGAGACCTTCGTGCAGACGGTGGACAATCTCAAGGATGTATTTAACCGGGTGGTGATGCAGAATGAGCAGATTGACAGCGAGGAGATACTGGCAGAGGTGCAGGATGTGGTATCCAAGAGCCGCAACAGCCTTCACGTCCTGGATATGCTCCAGTGCATGAAAGGGTATGACGATGTGACCTATGTGCATTCTATGAATGTGTCCCTTCTCTGCAATCTGATTGGAAAATTGGCACTTCCGGATATATCCCAGGAGGATTTGCAGATTCTGACCTTGGCCGGGCTGCTGCATGACGTGGGGAAGCTCATGGTGCCGGATGACGTGCTGCTGAAGCCGGACCGACTGACCATTTCCGAGTATAATCTGGTGAAAACCCATGTGCTCCATGGAAACAATATATTAAAAAATTCCAACTTGGACCCCAGGATTGCAGAGGTAGCCATGCGCCATCACGAGCGGTGCGATGGCTCAGGGTATCCGGGAAAGTACAAGAAAGATCAGACAAGTGCCTTTGCAAGGATTGTGGCAATCGCTGATACATATGATGCCATGACTTCGGACAGACCCTTCCGCAAGGCAATCTGTCCCTTCGAGGCCATTCATATGTTTGAGCGGGAGGGGCGGCTGCAGTACGATGTAGAATATGTCCTTCCCTTCCTTACGACGGCGGTTCAGGCGTATCTGAATACCCATGTTCGCCTGTCCACGGGGGAGGTGGGCAGAGTGGTGATGATTAACAAGGATGAACTCTCTAAGCCGGTGGTGAAAGTAGGGCAGATGTATTACGACTTGACAAAGGAGAGGGACATTGCCATTGAGAGCCTTATGGATTGATGATTTTGCACTTTTTTCTTCTTGTGTTTACATGAAATACTGTGGTATAATAAAATTTGGCGGTCTGGCATTGTCGATGTTTCTGAATGGTCAGGAGCGGCAGTTGCAGGGCCATGCTGCAAAAGACAGGTCGTTTGTGCGGCGGAATGGAGGAAGTGTGAATGAAAAGACCATTCACACGGGAAGAAACGTCCGCTAAAGCGGACTTGCTGCAAAGCAGCATTCTTCCATTGTTTGTGCCGCCGGTGGTGGCATGACTGAAAGTGTGAAGAATATATTTTTCACAACATAAACGCAGTTATGTTTGGCAATTTGTGTCTGCGCGCTGCTTGGCACAAAATTGCTTTATGCGCAAAAAGCAGCGCAGAAATGAGGAAAAATATGGTAACAGCAATTGTTGGCGCAAATTGGGGAGATGAAGGAAAGGGAAAGATTACCGATATGTTGGGGGAGAATTCCGACATTGTCATCCGTTTTCAGGGAGGCAGCAATGCGGGACATACGATCATCAACAATTACGGCAAATTCGCCCTGCATCTGCTTCCATCCGGAGTTTTCTATGACCATACCACTAGCATTATTGGAAATGGCGTTGCATTGAATATTCCATACCTGATCCATGAGATTGAGTCCATTGTGGAGAGGGGGGTTCCGAAGCCGAAGATTCTGGTATCGGACAGAGCGCAAATATTGATGCCATACCATATTGCATTTGACCAGTATGAGGAGGAGCGATTGGGGAAAAATTCCTTCGGTTCCACCAAGTCGGGCATCGCTCCATTCTATTCAGATAAATATGCGAAAATCGGCATTCAGGTGTCGGAACTTTTTGATGATGACGTGCTGCGGGCAAAGATCGAGCGCATTTGCGAGCAGAAGAATGTCATCTTGAAATACCTTTACAATAAGCCGGAACTGGACAAGGAGGAATTGCTTGCCACCCTGCATGAGCAGAGGGACATGGTAGAGCCTTACGTGTGCGATGTGTCAGCCTATCTGCGCAGGGCAATCCAGGAGGGAAAGAACATTCTTCTGGAGGGGCAGCTGGGCTCTCTGAAGGATCCGGATCACGGCATTTATCCCATGGTGACATCTTCGTCCACCCTGGCTTCCTACGGTGCGATCGGAGCGGGGATTCCTCCTTACGAAATCAAGCGGATCGTGGCGGCAGTGAAGGCTTATTCCAGTGCCGTGGGAGCGGGGGAATTTGTCAGCGAGATTTTAGATGAGGCGGAAGCGGAAGAATTGAGGAAGCATGGCGGGGATAAGGGCGAGTATGGCGCTACCACGGGACGGCCCCGTCGAGTGGGCTGGTTTGATGCGGTGGCAAGCCGCTATGGATGCAAGATTCAGGGGGCTACGGAGGTGGTTCTCACCGTCTTGGACTGCCTGGGGTATTTGAAGGAAATCCCCATTTGCGTGGGATATGAGATTGACGGCAAGACAGAGAAGGAATTTCCTGTCACCACAAAGCTTGCAAAGGCAAAGCCGGTGTATGAACTGCTGCCGGGATGGAACTGCGATATTGGCGGTATCAGGGAGTATGAGGAATTGCCGGAGAATTGCAAGAAATATATTGAATTTATTGAGAGGGAAATTGGCGTGCCGATTACGATGGTCTCTAATGGACCTAAGAGAGAGGATATCATTTATCGCAGGGGGTAAGATGGTCTTCGGCTGATATTCTCGAATAGGAATAGTTTTTCGGCACCATGTCGCAAAATGTGTGCATTTACAGCGCTGATAAGCGCAAAGTATTGCGAATGCAATACTTTTGGTGTTACTATGAACGGCAAGGCCGTGAATAGTAGCAGTTGGAAAGCAATATAGGTCAGAGAGCATCGGCCATGGAGGCTAGAAATGAATTATAGCCAGAGGAGCATTATAGAGAAGAGGAATAGGGCTGTGGGCAGACCCCATAAGATGCGCAACCGCATGAACGGATTGCTGCGCTATCTCAGGGGTGTGCTCTGCATTGCCCTTTTTTTGGGTATTGCCTGGCGCGGCTTCCGATTTGTGGACGAGGTTGCGGATACTACGGAGACAGTGGGGCGGGCAGATCTTTTGTCTCAGGGGGATGTGAGCGTGCTGTACGACATGGAGGGGAATGAGATACAGGAAATATCCGATATGGATACGGATCATACGTATGTTTCCTTGGATCATATTCCGGATTGGGTTCAGCAGGCCTTTGTAGCCTCCCAGGATGTGAATTTCTTTGAGCATCATGGAATGAACATGCAGGAGTTTGTTCAAAGTTTGTATGATGGGATCTTTCAGAAGGATGGGGGAGAACCGCTCCGCACTACCATCACCGGGCAACTTTTGCAGAATCGCCTGGATCATCATCAGGAAGATGGAGAAAAGACCCTGTTTCAGCGGATGAGAGATTATTACTTGGCCATATCTTTAGAAAAGGATCTGGAAAAGGATGAAATTCTGGAGATTTATCTGAATACCATCAGTTTCGGAGAAAATATTTTAGGAGTGCAGGCGGCATCTGAATATTATTTCCATAAGGATGTTGAGGATGTGACAATTTCGGAGGCGGCTGTGCTGGCGGCTACGGCAAAGGATCCGGAACACTGCAATCCCATTTCCAATCAGAGCGAAAACAACGCTCTGAGAAAAATCGTGATGAAGTCCATGCTGGATCTGGGAATGATTTCAGAGACGCAGCACGAGGAGGCCTTGGGTGATGATGTCTATTTGCAGATAGAAGAGGAAGGTCGGCATCGGGGAGGAAGCACGGGGCATTCCTATTATGTGGATGCGGTGCTGGAACAGGTGCTCCAGGATATGAAAACCCAGTTGGGATATACCTCGACCCAGGCGTATAATGCATTGTATCGATGCGGGGTAAAGATTTATACCTGCCAGGATACCGGAATGCAGAAAATCTGTGATGATGCCCTGGCCGTCTGCGACGAGGATGGGGAGAGTCAGGCTTCTTTTGTCTTGATTGATCAGGGAACAGGGGAAATCAAGGCCATTGGGGAGGGAAGCCAGGAGAGGAAGTATCTGGGCAGTTATGCCTTTCGGGAGGGACGGCAGCCCGGCACGCTGTTTGATATTCTCTCCACCTATGCCCCGGCACTGGATACGGTGGGGATGTCCCTGGGAAGCGTGGAGAATGATGCTTCCTACCTGCTGCCAGACACGCTGGCACCGGTAAGTCACTG
>CATKZA010000084.1 GCA_949841235.1 uncultured Clostridiaceae bacterium | reverse complement strand
ATCCGGGCGACCATCGAATTTGCCTACGGGGAATATCAGGTGAACCCCCTTCGGCATTTTGCCGGCGGAAATATTATCCTAGTGCGGGATAAGGAGGAGGAGGAGCGGCTGACCAGAATCCTATACAACCTGAATTTCAAGGTGACGGATGATACCTTCCTTTTGAAGCGGGAGGAGGATATCTTCGATATGATGACGGAGCATATGAGTCTTTTGACGGAAAATTTCCAGGTATTTTATTCTAAAGCCTACAAAACTGCATCTGTGACGAAGATGGGTCATGCAGGGGGGAAGGTGCATCTGGATACGGAGATTGACTTTCTGGAAATGGATTTGGACTATTCTCAGATTCCCCGGGAGGAACTGGAGGAATTTTTCCGCTCGGTGCGCTTGAAGAGGAAGTATTTTCGACTAAAGAGCGGTGCCTTTGTGGACTTGCGCCAGGAGGACAGGCAGATGCGCTCCCTGCGGTGGCTGCTGGAAAATGGCAGGATGGAGGAGGGGATGATCCGCCTGCCCAGTTCCTCCGCCCTCTTCCTGGAAGACGTTCTTCCCAAGGGAAATCGCATTCAGAAGGATGATGCCTATCGGCGGCTGGTGGAGGAGATTCGCCACCCGGAGCGGAGCAGCTGGGAGGTTCCGGGGGAGATTCACGCCGTGCTTCGCCCTTATCAGGTGGCGGGCTACCAGTGGCTGAGGACGCTTGCCCACTATCATCTGGGGGGGATACTGGCAGATGACATGGGACTGGGAAAGACTTTGCAGGCCATCGTGTATATGGCATCCTTACCGGGAACCAAGTCTCTGGTGGTCTGCCCTACTTCCCTTGCCTTCAACTGGCAGGAGGAGTTTGAACGGTTTGCTCCCCACATGCGCACCCTGATCGTGTCAGGGATGCCGGAGGAGCGGAGAGCCCTGCTGGAGGAGCGGGGGGACGTGGATGTGATTATCACTACCTATCCCCTGATTCGGAAGGATGTGGCTCTGTATAAGGAATTGTCCTTTGACCATCTCTTTCTTGACGAGGCTCAATTTATTAAGAATCCCGGCTCCCAAAGCGCCAAGTCGGTGAAAATGATTCCGGCAAAGCACAGGTTTGCCCTGACCGGCACGCCCATTGAAAATGCCCTGTCGGAGCTGTGGTCGATCTTTGACTTTATCATGCCGGGATTCTTTCCGAAGTATGGGAAGTTCAGCGACCTGTATGAGAAACCGATCATGCGGGGGGAGGATGAAAATCGGATTGAAGAGCTGAAGCTGCGGATCAAGCCCTTTATCCTTCGGAGGATGAAGAAGCAGGTGCTGCAGGAGATTCCCGATAAGACGGAGAGCATGCGCATGGCTCATATGACGAAGAAGCAGGAGAAGATTTATCTGTCCTACCTGTCCCGCATCCAGATGGAGATGAAGGAGCAGGAGGGCATCGAGAGCGGTGCGGGGAGGATGCAGATTCTCGCCGCCCTCACCAGGCTTCGCCAGATTTGCTGCCATCCGGGAACCTTTGTGGAGAATTATTCCGGGGACAGCGGGAAGATGGAGCTTCTTATGGAACAGCTTCCGGATCTGCTGGATGGCGGGCATAGCGTGATTGTGTTCTCCCAGTTTACCTCCATGCTGTCCATCATCGCAGAGAGGCTGGAGGAGGAGGGAATACCGTATTACTATCTCTCCGGCAGGACCAAGGCAGTGGAGCGGAAGCGGTATGTCAAGGAGTTTAACGAGGGAAGGGCGAAGGTATTTCTGGTGTCGCTGAAGGCGGGGGGCACGGGCCTGAACCTGACCTGGGCGGATACGGTGATTCATTTTGACCCCTGGTGGAATCCGGCGGTGGAGGAGCAGGCTACGGACAGGGCCTACCGCATTGGCCAGAGAAAGCAGGTGCATGTGATCAAGTATGTGATGAAAAATTCTATCGAAGAGAAGATTTATCAGCTGCAGAAGAGGAAGCGGGAACTGTCGGAGCGGGTGATTGACTCCGGGGAGGTGTTCTTGAACCAGCTGACGAAGGAGGAACTGCTGGAGCTGTTCCGGTAGCGTGAATGCTGATTTTCCACAGATTGTGGACTCAGTGAGTCTACAATCTGCGGGATTGCTTTCGTGGACACCTTATTAGGTGCTGATCAGGCTTCATGCTATCGGCTTATGATATCTTCTCAAGTTTCTTGCTGTGTTCCATTACCACTTTCTTGAGAAGTTCAATATCAGTAAAAGCAGCATCCATTTTATCTGCATAATCTTTATAGCGATTATATGTATCGGTATAGCAGGATTCTATATTCTGCAATCGAGGTATTATATCGTTCTCTATGGTTGTTTCAATACTTGCAAAACGATTTTCCATTCTTGCAAAACGATTTTCTATCGGTTTCATCGTAGCATCCAGTTTTTCATCTAATAATTGTGATATTGCCAATAAATCTTCGTTAGTCAATGCCATAATGTTCACGCTCCTTTTAAATAGTAATCGTATTATATCACGTATAGAGTGTAAAGTCTATTCAATAATCACAGATGGCATATCAGGTGATTGGAAAATATTCCTTGACCGCCAAAAGACTGGTTACGAAATGTAAATTGTATACGGCCGATGAGGAGTTTAAAAAGAAGATCCGGGTATACAAGATTACGTTCATTGCTTGTCATTCGAACTGAATAAAGGTGAACTTACTTTTGAAACAACAGTCGACGAAGAATTATGGAAGAGAGCAATTTATAAGAAGCCAGTGGTGGGCAATGCTGACTTTTGTGGGCATTGTTCTCTTTGTTTGCGTTCAAAAGAAAGTATTCATTCTATGGAAAAATATGCTATAATAAAATCCAATGGTGCCGCCCGAAGCGGCAAATTGCTCGAAATATGTACTTTTTTACGTGGGAGGAGAAAGGAATGAATCAGGTCTATCAGCCATCGGGAAAGGTTTCTGTTTTGTTTGCGCCGGCCTATGCCATCATGCTGGCTATGGCGGCCATCAGTGCCCTGGCATGCGTATTTTGCGTGCATTTTTCACCCTATTCTGTGTTAGATGTGGCGATTTGCTTCGTCATTGCAAAGGGGGTTGGGAAATATGGCGCATTATGGTGTGTCAAGTTTGGAAGGGTGCGCAATTCCATGGTTGCATCTGTCAGCGGCATGCTTGCCGCCCTGTGGTATGGGTCTTTTCTCGCGGTATTGTATCTGCCGGTACAGGAATTGTTCCGAGGGGGATCTATAGATGCATTAAAAGATGCCCCGGGGCAGTTGTTGGGAAAACTGTCCTTTTCTGGTTTTTCTCAAGCAATTTCAGAACTGAAGAATCAGGGGACGGACATTACCGGAAAGAATGGGAGCGTCTTTTTTTCTCTTTCCGGTACTGTATCCATGGTGCTGCTTGTGATTTGCGGCATTATTTTGGTGGCTTACTTTCTATTTGTTTTTCGAGAGGAGAGTTTGCATCCTTATTTTGAGGATTCCGGCAGGTGGGCGAAGGAGAGCATCATCATTCGCAGCCTGCCGGAAGAGGAGGAAATGTTCAAATCAAAGCTTTTGCTCGGGGAGACGGAGGTGCTGACGGGACTCCAGTCACTTCGCGAAGTCAATGTAGATCACTATAAGGTATTCATTTTCTCCGGCGGCGACAGGGATGGTTTTTATGTGTCCCTATATCGGATGGAGGGCAGCGGGGAGGTGGATCGCAAGACGGGCAAAATGATTTTTGAAGAAGAGGAGGTTGTAAAATATCTTGGGGTGAGCAGGGATTTGGGCGCTGCATTATTGATGCGAGGGTCGGAGGAAGAGGAAGCGGTTGTCCGGGTTGTGACAGAGGAGGCGATGAGAAAGGCGAAACTATGGCTGGCATTAGACTGGGCAATCAGCTTGATCTTGATTCTCTTCGGTGCGTTTGCCATATGGAAAATAGACCGAGAGGACTTGCCAAGATTTATGATGAAGGGGGGATTCTTTTATTTTGCGGTGATGTTTCTGGGCAATGCGGTCAGGCTGGTTCGCGCTTTTCAGGAGAAAACCGTCATCCAAAGTACGGAGGAACGGCTTGCCTATGACGGCACGAAGAGATATTTGGGTACAGAGATGGGGGAGCCTATCATATATAAGCTGTTTTATCTGTTCTTGATGGTTTCCGCTGCCGTAATGTTTGGCATATGCATCGGAAGAATGTAAGGCGAAAAGATTTTCTAAGCCGGCCTAAATCGGCCGACAAGAAAATCTAAAGTTTCGCCTGGGAAGAACAGCAGAACTGTTCTTCCTTCCATGGATTGTTGATGTCAGCTTTGCTGACATTGCCGCCTGTGGCGGCATGTTTGAAGTGTGTAAAGAAAGTTCTAAGCCAGCAAAAAACGCAGGCTAAGAACCTAAGTTACACACCGGAAGAATGCTAAAAACGGGCATTCTTCTCACTGATTGTTTGTGCCTGCGATGCAGGCATGTTTGAAAGTGTGAAAGAAATGGAGGAGGATAAGATGGTAGATTATTCACAGTTTGAGGCAAGCACGAAGTCAGGGGTTCATGCGAATCCGGACCGGGTGCGGGAGAAGGATGAAATTATCAGGCGGGTGACGAAGAAACGAAAGAATTCTGCGATTTACTGCATACTATGCCTGTGTCTGGCAGGGATTGCGATTATAAAGAGTTTCATTCCCGCCGTGATTTTCATTCTCCTTGCCCTGTTTTTTTTGTGGAGGAGCTGGGGGAGGTTTTCGGATGAATATTTGGCGGAAATCTACGAGGAAGGGCTTTTGGTTCCCGGGATGATTGTCAAAACCCAGCCCCTCACGATTCTGGCAATCGCAAATATGATTGCCCAGGATGGGGCGGATACGGTGAATGGGTGCTATTGCCTGGTGGTGGATGAACTGGACGGGGCGAGAAAGGAACTGTATGAGAAGGTTCCCTGCTCCTGCTTCTTCCGCTATGAGGGAGGACCATACCACTCGGCATTCCAGCCCCACCCCCTTTACTGGGGAACGGCGGATAGGCAGGGGATTGAAGCTGCCCTGAGGCAGGTGGAGGAGGATAATAAGGAGAATTCCAGGGATGAATGGGAAGTGCTGCGGGAAATTGCAGAACGATTTCCGGAGATGGAGAATGAAGACATCATTCTGCTGGATGAGAATTATAATCCCTTTGGAAAGAAGAACTATATGGACAGTGATTACCAGCCCCTTCCTATGGAAACAGGGAAGGGCGGCGGGAAACCTTCCGGCCTTCAGAAAGATTCTGGGGATGGGGAAGAGATGGCAGAGATGGAAATTCCTTACCTGACCCAGGATATTCCCGGAAAGGATGCCTATAACAAGATGATTGAGGCGGCATGCCGCCATCATGTGTACGAATACATCAGCAGCCATTGCGAATATGGCCATGTTGTGTATCCGGAACATCCCGGGCTATTTACATATATCGGAGATTCCCTGGAGTTCTTGGAAGAGTTCAATCAGAGCAAGATTTCTCTTGAGGAAGGGGAGTACCCGCTGATTTATGAGAGATGCCTGGTTACCAATAAGGGATGCCATGTGAAAAAGAAATTTCTGCCGTGGAATGAGGTGGATTTTTCTGTGAAGGTGAATAGCATCAATGGATTGGAACTGTATATGAATGGGGATAAGGTGGCGGAATTTGAAGCGCATTTCGAGGGCGATCCCAAAGCTATGCCGGAGCAGCAGAAAAAGATGGCGGCGCAGAAAGATGCCGGGAGACTGGTGGACTTTTTGCAGGAATTGAAGGACGGCTGGCTTTAATAGGTTGCATTTATGCTGTTGAAAGCGGCATGGATAATGGATATCAGTATGGAAAGGGGAAAATGATGGAAATAGATGTGGGGAATATGCCCAAACTGGGGTTTGGCCTGATGCGGCTTCCGGAGCGGGATGGAGAGATTGACTTGCATCAGGTATGCAGGATGGTGGATGCCTATATGGGCAGGGGGTTCTGCTATTTTGACACGGCGTACGTATATCATGGAGGCAAATCAGAATCCGTGGCCAGGGAGGCGGTAGTCAAGCGGTTTCCCAGGGATTCCTTTTATCTCGCCACGAAGCTGCCGGCTTGGGAGATTAAGGGAAAAGAGGACAGGGATCGGATTTTTCAGGAGCAGCTGGCCAGGGCGGGGGTGGATTATTTTGACTTTTACCTGCTGCACAGTTTGGAAGATGGCAGCAATTATGACACCTATGAAAAATATGTCTGCTTTTCCTGGGGGATGGAGAAGAAGGCGCAGGGAAAGATTCGGCATTTCGGGTTTTCCTACCATGGCACGCCGGAACTTCTGGAGGAAGTGCTGGACAGGCATCCGGAGGTGGAGTTCGTCCAGATCCAGCTCAATTATGCCGATTGGGAAAATCAGCTGGTGCAGTCGGGGAAGCTATATGAAATTCTCCATCGCCGGGGAATGCCCATCATTGTCATGGAGCCTGTGAAGGGCGGCACGCTGGCAGATATGGCGCCGGAGCTGGAGGAGATGCTTAAGAAGGAGAGGCCGGAGGCATCCGTCGCCTCCTGGGCCATGCGTTTTGCCGGCTCTCTGGAGGGCGTCATGACGGTTCTGAGCGGCATGTCAAATGAGAAGCAGATGGAGGATAACCTGGATACCTTTGCCGATCTGGAGCCTTTGAGCTGCCGGGAGCGGGAAGTGCTGGATGATGTGGTGGAGAAAATGCTCGACATGCCCTTGATTCCCTGCACTTCCTGCCGCTACTGCTGTGATGGCTGTCCTGCGGGGATTCAGATTCCAGAGGTGTTCCGGGCGCTGAATACCAAGCGGAGGTATCCGGAAGACGGCCGCCCGAAGATGTTCTATGGCGGGCTGACCAGCCATTCCGGGAAGGCATCGGCTTGCGTGGGATGCGGGCAGTGCGAGAGGGTCTGCCCCCAGCATCTGAATATTAGGGAATTGATGGGCGAGGCGGTGGAGAAGTTGGAATAGGAGAAAATTTTCCCCCAAGGAGGACAGGGGCATGGAGTGTTCCAAAGAAGACGAATATTTGAAGAGTTATAGAGTGCGCCATGTGCTTCGACAGACTTCTGCGTGTCGGATTGAACTGCTGGAGCATCGTTCTGATGGTGGGCTTCTTGTCAGGAGGATTTATTTTGATGACAAGCGGGAGGTATTTCATGCCCTGAAAGGGGTGGAATCCTCCTTTCTTGCCCGGATCAGGGCGGTTTATTTTCACACGGATACCATTGTATATGAGGAATATATCGAAGGGGAGATGC
>CATKZA010000083.1 GCA_949841235.1 uncultured Clostridiaceae bacterium | reverse complement strand
TAAGACACCATTCGGCCCGTTTTTCCGAAATACCAGCTTGCGCAGGCTCCGGCAATCTCTGAATGCAAATTCCTGTATCCTTCTCGTATGCTTTCCCAGAATGATGCTTTTTAAGGATGTACAGCCGTCAAAGGTGTATTCATGTATGGTCTTTACTTTGTCAGGAATGCGTATTTTCTGCAGCTTACCACAGCGGGCAAACATTTCACCTTCCATTTTTTCCAGATTTTTTGACAGCCTGATTTTTCTCAGGGAACCCATATTAAAAAATGGCGCGCTATAATCATCCCCGCATTTTTTCACCTTGTCTTTCATAGTCAATTCCCTCAGGTTATTGCAGCCGACAAATGCCCCGCCAGATATTTTCTTTACCGACTTTGGCACGAAATACTTTTTATCCTTTTTGGCGGCAGGATAGGCGAGCAGCGTTGTTTTCGATTTATTGAACAGCACGCCCTTCACCGCAGTAAAATATTTGTTTCCCTTCTCCACCGTGATGGAAGCCAGGCTGGTGCAGCCGCCCTCTTCATCTGATTCTGGAAATCTGGAGCATCCTTCCAGCCCGACTCTCCCATTGAAACTTTTCACCTTTTTGGGAATGTGCAGCGTCCGCAGGGAGGCGCACCCGCTAAATGGGGCGCGCAGTTCCTCGATATCTTTCGGGAGCTTTACGGAACGGAGATTTCTGCACTCACCAAATGCGCTCCAGTCAATGTCTTTCACACTGTCCGGCAGAATGAGATCCGTGATATTTGTATGATAGAAGGAGATATATCCTATTTTTAATAGGCCATGATTGAATCGAACGTTATGAATTTTCGCCTCCCAGAATGCCCCATCTCCAATCTCTCGCAGCTCCTGATCCATGATGACCTCTGACAAATGCTGCACCCCGGAAAAGGCATCCTTATGAATCTTCTTTACCCCGGCGGGCAGCTGATATCTCCGATCCTTCTTGCCGGCGGGATAAATGAGAAGCGTTTCCATATTACTGTCAAATACCACATCATCCTTTTGCACGATTCCCTTAACATTCTGAGAAAACTGAATTTTCTCCAAGCTGCTGCATCCCGAGAAGTTATCTCCAGTAAAGTCTTTAGGCAGTTCCTCCATGCTGACTGTCTTGAGATTGCGACAGCCATCAAAAGCCCGATAGAAAGAAATGCAATGGGGGAGTTTTGGTATCACTGCCTTTTCAAGGTCTAAACAATTTTCAAATGCAGAAGTGCAGTATTCCAATGCCTCTGGCAGCATGACTTCCTTAAGTCCTGAATACTGAAAAGATTCATCTAAGTTTTTGACCTCCGAAGGAATAACCACCTGCTTTAGATTCTTTGCCCAGGCAAAAGCATGATCTCCTACTTCTGTAATGCCCTTGGGGATGGTGTAGGATGGATCCCGCTTCCCTGCCGGGTAGAGTGCTAATCTGTCCCTTCCCATAAATAGTACGCCGTCTCGGATATGGTAAGTCTGGTTCTCGGGAGCTACGGTAATTTTTTCTAATTTGGGAAGCTTATCGCTAATCCAAAATCCTTTTACTTTCTTCCCGAGGTGAATCTCCCGGAGCTGATTGCATCCCCTATCTGGGTGGCTAGGTATTTCCGGATAATTCCATGCATTATCGACGGAATCCATTGTATCTTCCACATAATCGGAAAGATAAAGCCTCTCCATGCGGGAGCCATCTGCAAAAGCACCGCTAAAGATGCTGCTCACTTTTTTTCCCTGATATCGTTCCGGTATATACACATCCCTCAGCTTCTTCCCTGCCTCCGTCATTCCTACGATGGAAGGTTCGTTATGCAAATATATAAAATATTCCCTAGATTTTCCCAAAACCTTTAGGGAATAGGACAGGGTTGCCTCCCTGCTCTGTCCCTCTGCCTGATAGGCAACCTTGGCCCGAATCGTGGTAGTGCCCTTCTTTTTAGGCGTGATTTTCCCCTTCTGGCTAATCTTCGCCACCTTCTTATTGCCGGAGGAATAGGTGACCGACCGGATGCCCTCCCCCTGCACGCTGATTTGATCCGTATTGTCCAGATAGACCACCGGCTCGTTATTCATAATCACCGGTTTCTTCTCTACATCTCCCTTCCCTGTCCTCGCCTGAAACAGGCAAACAATGGCAAGAACCAGCACGGATAAAAGGATTCCCCTTTTCATGATTACATTCATACCCATATAGATCGCTCCTTCCTAATTATTCTTTTTTACAATTCTATCTCCTGAATATGCTGACCAATTGAGATTGGCTGGATTGGTGACCCCGCTCGCCTGGCTGGCATATTTGTCAAGACGATATTGACAAATATTGTTCTTATTTGTCCCATAGTTATAAAATGACAACACGCTAAATAAATCATTCTTTTGATAAAAATAAAATAAAAGGTCTTCCACCACGTTTTGTGCGCCGTACTGGTATCGTTTGGGACAGAAAGTCGTGCTGTCAGCAAAAGTCCTATGAATTTGTTTCCCTATATGTTCGTTTGCTGCATAACCTGTTTTAGGATCTGAACTCGACATTCTTGACATCGTAACACAATTTGTTTTTACAGACTCTCCCAGTTCGTCAAGCAACGCTTTAAGCGCACTTTTTGTAAAAAGATTTTGCGTATTATTAATCGATTCAATATAATTAATCACACTCGAACTATTCGGCACAATCGCCTTATGGGCATAGGCATCCCCCGCCACATGCATCGCCATCCCCAAGATTCTCAGACAGCGGTTCTTCCCCGCCTTCTCTACCGCTGTGCCGCTATACACCGTGGGAATATTTCCAGAGGGGAAGCTACCCTTGCACACGATATTGACTGCTTTTCGCAACTGTGTATAATTTGCAGCATCGGCATTCAATCCATAATGCTGCTTGTTTTTTTCCATTATAGTAGTGATCGGTGTCTTTAAGCTATCGTGCTGCAGCTTTGCCAGCCTGTATAAATAGCAGACCGTTGCAATGTAATTTGTCGTCCCATGGGCATGTATCATTTTAACATCGCTCAATGTAACACTTTGCCCGCCGCTCGTTCCTGTTTCCGTGTCCACAATGTAGCTAACCTTTTGCAGCACCTTAATCTTGTCACTTCCGTATGCTGTCTGCCATTTATTTGAACCGTCCACGGATGTAGCAATCAATTTATTGTGTCCATTGGCGTTCCACAGGGCGGCGATTTCCGGCATCTGGTATTCCCTTAGTTCTGTGTCGTTATCATAGGAATAATCCGGCAGTTCCCCTCCCACATCCTGCGGGGCATAATCCTTGTCGAAAGCATCCTGGATTTCCTTGCAGTATGCGTAATCCACCAAGCCATAGCCGCAATCCCTGTCCTCTAATTCCCTGGCCCCGGCATCCATCCATGCTCGGATTTTCCGGGCATCCCAAGATGGGCAGTTTTCCCACAGCAGGGATGCGATGGCGCTGACATGGGGTGCGGCAAAACTGGTACCGCTTTCTACGGTCATGCCGCCTAGGGAAGAGGTGACGGGAACGCACTCTCCCGGTGCCGCAAGTTCCACCGCTTTCCCTCTGGCACTGTCCTCTGCCCGGGACATCTGGCTTGTAACGCTGCCCACAGCCAGCACTTCCGGATATGCCGCAGGATATTCCACGGTATCATTCTGATCTCCCATACTACCTACGGTTGCATTGCTGCCTGTGGCTGCATTGTTGCCTGCGGCTGCAATGAACAGGATGCCCTTCTGCTCCGCCTCTCTGATGATGGCATGCAGTGCCATGGATTCCCGGTGCATGCCGAAGCTCATGTTCACAATGTCCATGCCATGATCCATGCACCACTGGATGCCCGCAATGATGCGGCTGACAGGGGATTTATTTTCATCATCCAGCACCTTTACGGAATAGACATCGGCTCTTTCATTGATGCCCGATGTTCCTATGCCGTTATCCTTTGCGGCAATGATGCTTGCCACGGCGGTTCCATGCCCTGTCATGTCCTCGCAGAGGTAGGATAATCCTTCCGCATCTACCAGATTGGCTCTCTCTGCGATTTCCATATCTTTCGTCACGGAAACGCCGGAATCCAATACGGCCACCTTGATTTTTCTCTGCCTATTGCCAGCATTCTTTGTCTTCTTATCGGAATGAGCATTAACAGCTTTCCTGTTCCACTGGCTTCCTGCCACTTTCTGAATTGCCTGGACCTCTTTTTTCTCGCTGGTGTTGGCAGACACCATGTAATCCTTCTCCACGCTGGCGACACCATCTTCCTGTTTCAGTTTCTCAGCCTCAGTCTTTGTCAGTTCTGCTACCGCCATGTTGGCATCTTCAGAAGGCTCTCGCCTTCCGGGTTTGTTTCCGGCGTTTGGGCTTCCTCGGCGAAGTCCTGGCATGTTTCTGCATCATCAAATACAATGATGTAATCCTGCTCTGGCTCTGCCGCACTGGCACGGGTAGCAGTTGCCACCGTGGTGGCCTGCAGGGTGATGGCGGCCGACAAAAAGACGACCAATGCCTTTTTACATGTTCTTCTATTTAATTGGTGCATGTACTCTCCTCCTTTTTTTTGATTATCTGCATGTTTTTCTCCTCTACAAACTATATTTTACCATAATTATCCAAAATAAATTCTTAAGAATTCTTAAGATTTTGCCCATTTAATTGTTTATGACATCATATTTGGATTTTAAATATCTATATTGCCGTGTAAATATTTTCTTTATAATATGCCCTATTAATATTTTCAGTCACATAAAGAATCTGAAATCAAGACCAGCAAAAAAGCCCTCCGGTGCATCCGCACCGAAGGGCCTTATATTTCCTATAACATTGATATGCTATTCTTCTCTTATGATAATGCGTCAACCAGCTTCTTAACAGCCTCAAGCGCCTCATCCGGAAGCTTGTCATAGCCATTCTTAGCAGTGGAGAAGCCTTCTACTGCATCTACGCGGTTCTGCATTGCAGCCTTCAGCGCCGCCTTGTACTCAGGATCCTCAAGGTTTGGCTTGAAGTCAGCAGTCTTGCCAGACCAGTCATACATAATCTCGATATCATCAAAGTTGCCCCACTTCTCGAAGGTAGCCTTTCCTTCCACGATATCCTCCAAGATGCCCAGAGTGTCAGCAGGCTGGCACTTCGTTCCCATGAAGTCACCGGTATTCACAATGTAGCAGTCTACATTCTTCTCCTCGATGAGCTTCTTGAATGCAGAGTAGTCATTTGCCAAAGGATAGGTTCTGAATGGGTTTGCATAAGGCACAATGCGAAGAGCATTCATGTCTGTTCCTGCTGCCACGCGCTCTGCGGTAGAAGTCTTGGTAGCCAGAGTTGCACCCATAACAGATGCCAGGGCTGCACCTTTCAGCTTCACTACCGGAGGAATGGTAGGATCTTTCATGATCCAGAAAATCGCATTGACAGGAGCGTCAATCTTATCCACGCGGTTCGGAGACCAGAGTTTGGACTTGATTGCACGTCCGTTACCGTTACGCACATCCTCTGTCACCAGCTGAATCTTTCCATCCTCGTCCATGGTTGCAGAGCAGTTCTGCACGGTAAGCAGATACTGATTATCTGCACAGCCCGTAGGATAATCCGCCGTCTTATCGAAGTAAGTAGGCTCCAGCGCAATGGAAGCGCAAGAGTCTGTATTGATAATGAATGCGTCATCATGAAGAACCTTGATGCCGCCAAATGCATCATACTTCCCATTATGCTTTGCATGGGTAAGGGTAGACTTTCCTGATCCGGACAGACCGTATACGGAAGCAACGAACTTCTTGCCGCCTTCCAGAGAGTATTCCTTCTGTCCGCCGTGGCAGGAAGCGTATCCATTGCGGTTAGCCAATGCCCATGCCATGGTAAGGGTTCCCTTCTTATGCTCGCCGAAGTACTTCATGCCCAAGATGGCTGCGCAGTTCTGCTTGGTATCGAAGTAGCAGAGGGTCAGCGGATCGCTGAGGCAAGAATAATCTACGTCAGGGCTCTCTGTAGGTGCCCACTGGGGATCAGAGAAGATATAGATATCAGGCTCTTTTCCGTCCGCAATCAGCTTGGACTCCTTATACATCTTCACGTATTCATCTGACATGTACTGGAAGTTCAGCATCCAGTTGTACATCAGGTTCTCTTCCCCTTCGGGAATCAGAAGATGAACTTTTGCCATAAATTCTTTGTCAAGGCCTACATAGCAGGTTGCATGGTACAACTTCTTGAAACGGGTCTTGTAAATCGCATCCATCACTACCTTGTCAAGCTTAGCGGCATTCACGCCCGGCTCGCCCTTGATTCGGCGTGCGGCTGCATAACGCCCTGTCACTGCGCCATCATTGAAAAGCAGAACCTTGGCATCAGCATCCAGACCGAACTCCTCGCCTCTGTAGACAGGCATATCGGTGACGATCGTTCCCGGTGAATTTTTCGCCAGATTGTATGCTTCCTTCAATGTGTTCACTTTGACCACATTGTTCCCGTAGAATGCGCACTCAATGATTGCACGAGTGTTTGTCACGGCTTCACCTGTCTTAGGAAAGCCAATCTTGCCAGCGCCAATTTCTTCCATTTTGTAATTTGCTTTTGTTGCCATTGAAAAAACCTCCTATTTTTGTATTGTCCTGTCGGCATAGAATACGCAGACAACTGTTACTGTTCACGGTTCTGCCGTTCCAGTGCCGGACTGTGAATAGTAACAGACAGTTCTATGAGCAGACCATATTCACAAAACAGTATAATTTTTTTTCCAAAAAAAGTCAATAAGCAAGCCATTTATTTTCTTGCGGAATCCGTCCTGTCATAATATTTCCCGCCCTTTGTTTTCCCAATCTTTACTGCCCTGGGTGCAGGAAAGGGAATCTTCCTGTTCTTTTTATAGAACAATTTCGCACTGCATCGGGTGCTGTTGTCATAAATCCACTTGGCATCCTTCGCCTGTAGGCGAATGCAGCCGTGGGATGCACTCTTTCCCAATTTCTTATATTCCTTCGCCTGCAAGGAATAGTGGTCGCCATATCGGTCATAGGTCACTGAATGAAATAGATACGGCCCCCGAATCCGGGTGGCATACTGGCCATAGGAATGATAGCGAAGCACATGCCAGCGTCCCGCCTTTCTTAGAATGGGGTAATTTCCCGTAATCGTTCGATGCCCTTTCATCCCACCGGAACAGATCATAACCTTTGCCGGAATGGTATAGCCTTTCCTGCCATCTTTGGCATAGGCCACCACCACATTGTCAGAGAGATTCACCTCCAGCAGGT
>CATKZA010000082.1 GCA_949841235.1 uncultured Clostridiaceae bacterium | reverse complement strand
GCCTGCATGCTTCGAGCATCCTCGAACCATACTTCGTGTTCTTTCTCATCTCTGAGATATGTGAAAAAGGGCGACATGGCAGTCTCGTCAAAGCGGATGGGAACGTCATTGTCAATGGCAATCTGCACCGCTTCCACGTTGCCTATGGTGACGGCCTTGCTCTCCCCCTGCACGTAGGGAAGGGTCCAGTTGTAGCCGTAGTTGGGGATTCCCAGATTGATTTTTTCTGAGGGGATTTCCGTCAGGGCGTACTCTACCACCTGGCGCACCTTGTTCAGGGGAGCCACCGCCATGGCCGGGCCATAGGTATAGCCCCACTCGTAGGCCATGAGGAGGACCTCGTCTGCCGCCTCCCCCAATCCCCGGTAATCCTTGCCCTCATACAGCAGGCCTTTCTGGTCGGCAGAGGTCTTGGGAGCCAGTGCCACGCTGACAAACTTTTCCGCCTGATTCATGGCGGTGCGCAATTCTGCTACAAATGCGGTAAATAAATCCCGATCTTCTGCCAGGATATATTCAAAATCCACATCCACGCCTCCATATCCCTTTTCTTCCGTCAGGTTCAGCAGCTGCCGGATCAATTCGTTTTTCGCCGGAGAATTGGTCAGGACGGAGTGGATCAGATTATTGTTGAAGCGCCCGTCGGCTCCCAGAGGGGTCAGCACCAGTATGGGCGTGACGCTTGTGTTTCGGGCTTCGGCAATCATCCAGTCTTCTGAAATTATTGGAGGGACGAGGGTGCCCTGGGGCGTGAATCCGTAGGAAAATATGAGCAGATTGGTGAGATAGGGCAGGGTCTGCTGTAGCACCCAGGGGCTGATAAAGGGGTAGGCGTATCCGTTGGCAGTGACGATGCGCCTATCTTCTGCCGTCTCCCCGCCGGGGATGAGTATGGCTTGCCCCACTGCCAGGCGGTAGGGGACGGGGATTTGATTGGCGTAGGAGAGTTGTTCCACGGTAGAGCCTTGCTGCTCTGCGATTTGGTCGATGGTGTCCCCGGGTTTTACGATATATATGGTCATTGCGGTACTCCTTGGATTCTTCCGGCGGCGAATGGCGGAAGAGAATGATCTTATTGCCATTGTATGCAGGGGGCGGGAGGAATAGTAACGCTCTGGAACAATTATTGCGTGGGAATAGATGGGAAAGGTGGCAGGTGGCTATTGTTTTGGGAGGGGTGAAGATTTTTGTTGTAAGAATAAGATTCAAGGGATATAATATGTATGAGGAAATTGGTTTGAGGTGCCATGTAGGATATCATCGGAGAGGTAGGTGGAAAACATGTCTATTACTGGATATTATGACGGTACGGTTGTTCATGTAGATGAGCCTTTACAGGTAAATCAAAAGGTTATCGTGATTCCTATAGATAATGAAATGGATTTAGAAGAATCTGCGGCAGGAGGACTTCGCAAATATGCAAACCCATCCCTAATAGGACAGGAAAAAGATGCATGGAGAAAGGCGGCGGTTGAAAAACATGTACAGGGATAAATGCTTGCTGGATGCAAATGCTGTATTGAGATTTTTATTGCAGGATAATGAAGAACAGTTTCGGTATGTTAAATCAGTAATCGGAACAAAAAGTTGTTATGTAACGCTGGAGGTATTGGCAGAGGTTTGCTATGTGCTGGAAGGAATTTATCAAGTTCCGAGGGAGGACATCGCAATTAACTTCCGTAGATTGAACAAAGATGTGGACATCTTTAATGCAGATGTATTGCTGAGGGCATTGGAGATATATGATAAAAAACCAAAACTTGATTTTGTAGATTGTCTTTTATGTGGATATAAAAAGGAAAGGGGGCTAGATATCATAACGTTTGATAAAAAATTACGAAAGCGATTGGAAGATATGTTTTGATATTGAAAAGAAAACTTGATTGCAGAAATGAGGAATATTATGAGAATAGACGAATTATTGAAGAAGAAGGAAGTCACCTTATCGCTGGAGGTGTTTCCGCCTAAGCCTACCACTGCATTTGAAAATGTGAACCGGGCGGTGAAGGAAATCGCCGCATTGAAGCCGGATTTTATGAGCGTGACCTATGGCGCAGGCGGCGGGACGAGTGCCCATACCGTGCAGATTGCCAGGGATATCAAAGACGCCTATGGGGTAAATTCCATGGCGCACCTGACCTGCGTATCCTCTACGAAGGAGACGGTGGAGGAACAGATTCAGCTGATGAGGCAGGCGGGGATAGAAAACATCTTGGCATTGCGGGGGGATATCCCGGATTCCTCTGAGTTTCCTCTGCCAGAGCAGTTTCACCATGCGGTGGAACTGGTGCGGGAGATTAAGGAAGTGGCTCCGGAAATGTGCATTGGCGGGGCTTGTTATCCGGAAGGCCATCCGGAGGCTGTCAGCAAGGGGGAGGATATCCGCCATATCAAAGAGAAGGTGGAGGCGGGTTGTGAATTTCTTACCACCCAGATGTTTTTTGACAACAGCATTTTTTATAATTATATGTACCGACTGCGGGAGGCGGGCGTGATGGTTCCGGTTATTGCAGGAATCATGCCCATTACGAGAAAGAACCAGGTGGAGCGGAGCATCCAGCTGTCGGGCAGTTGCGTTCCGGCCAGATTCAAGTCCATTGTGGATTGGTTTGGAGAGGAGCCGGCGAAGATGAAGCAGGCGGGGATCGCCTATGCTACGGATCAGATTATCGACCTGATTGCCAACGGCATCTCCCATATTCATGTGTATACCATGAATGATCCTCAGGTTGCGGCGGGGATTATGGATAATTTATCGGCGATTCTGAACTAGCACGCCATCATAAATATTGCGCGATTCGCAGAGGATAGCGCAATAATGAAGAAAATTAAGAGCGGGGGAGATGCTCCCCATAGGATTTTGTGACAGTCTCTGCATAATCCTGAAAGACAGAGATGATTGCATTGATGCGATCCTGAGATAGCTTTTGCACCAAGAGGGCTCCGATGGCGATATACAGACCATTTTTTTCTTCATATAAGAATTTCTCATTGATTAACGGGCTTTCCAAGGGATATCCTGTCACCTGCTCAAAGGCGGAGTAAAAATCCAGCAGTTCTTTTTGGGAAATATTATTTACTAGCGCCCGAATTTCCATTTCACCTCTATCCATAAATATTCCTCTTCTTTCTGTTTGCTATAATTGTTGCCCGGGTGCTACTATTCATAGCCGTTTCTCTGCTTGTGCAGTGAAGTCGCCGCTGCGTCGCAGGGCTATCGCAAGATGAAATCAGGCTGTGAATAGTAACAAGTTAGATAGTAGTATTCCGTTATGCGTCAAGACAAATATTGATATTCTGTCCTGGGACGCTGGCGGCATCCTGGGCTTTGAATGCCTGGCCATAGGGGTTCTCATTGTTGTATCGAATCTGCGTGGTGGTCTCGCCGCCGGCCACGTAGGTTCTGCCGCATTCCGGGCAGGAGGCGGTCTGGATGCGCACGCTGGCCTGAATCACCTCTCCGTTTCCCTGGCTGGCCTGCTTGTAGGCATTGCTCACATGTTCCTGTTCATGAGCCCTCACAGCAGAAGAGGAAGCCCCCGGAGAGATATGGGAGGGAGATTTGAAAGAGACATTTTCGTCTGAACCATCCTGATAGGAACGGTTTTTGCATGTCTGGCATTCAATCTGTCCGCTGCGTTCCATCTGCTTGATTTCGGATCTGTCGTACCCGGCGTTTTTTGCTTGCTCGACAGTGTTTGGCTGTATTGCGATTCCGCTGATATTCATAAGCAATTCCTCCTCCCTGGAATCATCTCGCACATGTTGGAAATATGGTGGTGTGCCAACATGTATTGCGTTTCAAGTGTTACTACTTAGTATACAAAATATTTAGAAAAAATTCCATACTATTATATTAAATTTTCATGAATTTTTAGATGTGTTGTTACTATTCACAGCTAATTTTAAAAATGGACAGACTCATTGTGCTAGCACATAAGGGAATGACTATTTTTTAAAATGAGTGTGTAGGCTGCTCTTTTACAGCAATCTCTGGAAATGGCTTGGACTCGTTGTGCTTACACATGAGATCGTGGCTGTTTTCGAGAGATTGACTGTGGGAGCCTGCTTTTAGGGCTAGCGTAGAACGTTTGTCCGTCTCCCCTTTCTGGTGCGGAAGGTGGTTCCCAGGGGGCGGCTGTATCGGGTCAGTCTGTCCAGAATGCGCTGATACCGCTTGGGGGCTGCGGGCTTTGGCTGGTAGTTATTGATGTCCGGGCGGGAGGACAGGGAGCAGGGAATGACTTTGGCCGGGCTTTTCTTTCTCAGCAGTTTCTTGCCCTGAAAGGTGAATTTCTGCTGGAAGATCATGGTGTCCTTGTCGGAGGGGTTGGTATTTCCTCCGAAGCAGAAGTTTCCCAGACTGTATACGATGTAAGCGCCCCTGTATGTCTCTATGCCTTGGAGTACATGGGGGTGATGCCCCAAGACAAGGTTGGCTCCCTGCCTCACGGCATAGCGGGATAGGGCTTTCTGCGTGTCGCTTAGTTGGCTGGTGTGTTCTATGCCGGCGTGGATGCTGACGATAATCAAGTCTGCCTTTCTTTTCTTTAGTTTCTTGATGCCTCTCTGGATCAGGTTCTTGCTGTTGGTAAAACTTTCCAATCCGTTCACTGCCAACATGCCGATTCGCTTTCCCTTTTTGCGGAAAATGCTTGTCTTTTCATAGGAGGCATAATGTATCTTGTTCTTTTTCAGGGTGTCGCAGGTATCCTGATAACTGACAGGGCTGAAGTCCCGGCAGTGGTTGTTTGCGAAGGATACAGCCTCGATATGTCCCTTTTTCAGGATTCCGGCGTAGGAGGGATCCCCTCGGAAGGCGTATTTCTTGGGGGAGCGCTGTCCCCTCTTGGTCAATGTGCCCTCTAAGTTTACGATGGTGAGGTCGTCCTTCTTAAATATGGAAGAAACCTTTCGGAAGAAGTAGGCATCGTTTTTCACTCTCCGATAGGCGGAGTAGAAATTTACGCTGGATGGGGAACTTCGGTCGCTGCCAAAGGTACAGTCTCCTGCTGCGCTGATCGTGATGGTGACTTTATCCCCTGCCGCTTTTGGCTTGGCAGACGCATCTGTTTTGTATTCGTTGGAAAAGCACAGGCTTCCCACCAGCAATAGCAGTAAATAGGTATATTTTATCATGATGGTGCTCCTATTCTATCTCTGTGCGTGTTTGTTTGCAAGTTAAGTGTATCATGGGCGGGTCTGATTATCAATCGGAAGTTTTATGAGAAAATCAGCATGTACTTCTCCTTCGATGCATATGTATAGAGGGAAGGAGGTGGCGATGTGGTAGGAACGGGTCGTTCGGGGAATAAGGAAGAGATATTTTTCATGCTTGCCGCAAAGCTGAGGGAAGCATTTCTACATAGGTCCTGGCGGTTTGAAAAGCTCCAAGAGATTCGGCTCCGGGTAAATTGCCCTGCCATGGTGGTCTACGGCGGGGAGGAGTTTTGCCTGGAAAGGGATGGCAGCCTGGGAAAGAAATGGGAGCGGGGCGTGACAGTCACCGCTTCCATGATTCGGGAATCCTTGGAGTATATGAGCAATTATTCCATGTATGCCTACGAGGAGGAATTGAGGCAGGGATATCTTACCGTGAGGGGCGGTCATCGGATTGGCTTGGCGGGAAAGATGGTCATGGAATCCGGCATGCCCAAGGCTCTCCAGAGCATTTCCTTTCTCAATATCCGGCTGGCTCACGAAGTGCCTGGGTGCAGTGATGAGGTGATGCCCTATCTGGTGGAGGGGGAGCATTTTTGCAATAGTTTGATCATCTCTCCGCCGGGCTGTGGAAAGACCACCCTTCTTCGGGATATGGTGCGGGCATTGTCCGATGGGGGGATGGGATATGAGGGCATGACGGTGGGAGTGGTGGATGAGCGGTCGGAGATTGGAGCCTGCTACCAGGGCCGTCCCCAGAATGATCTGGGCAGCCGTACGGATGTGCTGGATGGCTGTTCCAAGGTAAAGGGAATGATGATGCTGGTGCGCTCCATGGCACCCCGGGTCATTGCGGTGGACGAGGTGGGTTCCAGGGAGGACGTGGAGGCCATGGAGTACGTGATGAACTGCGGGGTGGGAATCCTTGCCACGGCTCATGGAAATTCTGTGGATGAGGTGAAGAAGAAGCCTGTTCTGGGGAAGATGGTGCAGGAGAGGGCGTTTGAGCGGTACATTGTACTGCGGCCGGGGGCTGTGGGAAAGATACAGGCTGTGTTTGACGGAAGGGGATCTCTGCTCTTTTCCGGGGATTCCAGTGCTGAAACGGTGGTGGAGCCGGCATGTTGAAGATATTGGGTGTACTGTGCGTGGTGTGCGGGTGCAGCGGGATGGGGTGGCATGCAGTATCCAGGCATGCCACGAGAATCAGGGTGCTACAGGAACTGGAACAGGGATTGCAGTTTCTCTATGGGGAGATTACCTACTCTGCCTGTGATATGGCGGAACTGATGGAGAGGCTTTCCGGTCGGGGGGGCTGCTTCCGGGATTTTTGGCAGGGGATTCAGGGGCTGTTGCAGCAGCACAGGGGACAGCCCTTTTTTTCCTACTGGAAGAGCCAGATGCCTAGGATTCAGGGATATCAGCATTTGACGGCGGAAGACAGGCAGTTGATAGAAAAGATAGGAAACAATCTGGGGAATTTGGACAGGCAGACCCAGCTGGACACGATTCGGATCTTCCAGAAGAGGCTGGAGGGCATTCTGGGACAGGCATTGAAGGAGTTTCATGGGAGGGCTAAGGTCTCTATGGTGCTGGGGGTGACGGCAGGGCTGTTTCTGGCAATATTTCTCCTGTGAGAAAGGCATGGCATATGACGATCAATATGATATTTAAAATCGCGGCGGTGGGAATATTGGTTTCCGTGCTGGGACAGGTATTGAAGCAGTCCGGGAGGGACGAGCAGGCGTTTCTGGTCAGCTTGGCGGGGCTGATTCTGGTGCTTTTGTGGGTGGTTCCCTATATTTTGGAACTGTTTGAGACCATCCAGCGATTATTTTCGCTATAGTTTTTGCCGTTATGGGCGGCCAAGCCGTGAATTGTAACAAAAAAGAAAAATGAGTTATAACCATTGGGTATAAACTGATGAACAAAGCGAGACTTCTCCCTGGGTCTTGCTTTTTTTATAATGTGATTAGTAATAGCAGGGAGGATTTGGAGATGAACAATTTTATTGTCTGTATAGTGGGGTTAAAACCCTCGCCTTTAGGCGAAACCTTTAGGTAAACCCCATAGCTTCAAGTTTAGAAAGAACGAAAAC
>CATKZA010000081.1 GCA_949841235.1 uncultured Clostridiaceae bacterium | reverse complement strand
TGTGCCTTCTGAAGGGCCCGATTATTTTTTTTCTGTACTTGGCTGTAATCGGACTTTGCCCGAAGGATTGCCTTTTGCTTGCTTTGCCGTTCCTGTTCCCTGTTTTGCTCCAAGGCTTGGTTCTGCAATTCTAGTACCCTTTTCTCGCCGAGGATATCCTCAATCTGCTCTTTCAGATGGGCCAAATCAAGTATCGCCAGCACATCCCCCTTCTCCACCCGCTGACCCGCATTGACCAGAACGCTCCTCACCAGAATATCCGGTTGGGTGATGACGGAGATTTCCTGATTCTTCTCCGCCCTGCCTTCTGCCGAAATGGTGTATTGCAGCTTTCGGGAAGTGGGGGTGCTGACGCTTACTTTCGCTACGGTGATGGAATCCGTTGCCCGAGATATTATGGTAAATAGGAACATGGCGGCTAAGAGAACGCCCAGTCCCTTGAGCCAAAAAGCGGCATGTTTTATTTTCTGCATAATGATCCTCCATTCTTACTCAGTCTGCAAGTTTGTGCGTTAGCACAAATCTTGAAACACAAACATAGTTTGTGTTGTGAAATAATTTAGTATAGGAAACTGCTCGGATACTTCAACTCTTTTTCACTGCGGAGGATGCAATGCCCTGCTCCAGGTAATCCTGTCCCGCCAGGAATACGAACACCGCTGGGAGCAATGCCACCAGCGAAGCGCACAGGGACACGCCTGCATTGCTGCTATCTACGCTGGGCAGGAACAGGGACAGAGGCCATAAACTTTTCGTGGCGAGAAATGTCATGGGCTGCTCGATCATGTTCCAGCATTCCAGAAAGGAAAGAACCATCGCAGAGATGATTCCGGCAGCTCCAAGAGGTACGCCCATGTGGAAAAATATCTTCAATTCCCCTGCCCCGTCAATTCTTGCCGCCTCCAGAATGCTCTCCGGAATGCCGCAGAAAAACCGATACATGATGAAGACGGAGAATGTGGAAAATATTCCCGGCAGTATGATGGATGCGCTGGTATCCAGCAGATGCATTTGATCCAGTACCAAGTATTCTGACAGCATCGTTACCTGAAATGGCATCATCATCATTGCAATATAGAGCAGGTAAATGGCTTTCTTTCCTCGAAAAGAGTATCTAGCCAGTCCCCATGCCGCCGGCGTTCCGAAAAGCAGCTGCCCGGCCAGAATGCCCCCCGTGATCTTGACGGAATTCCAGAACATCTGGAAAAATTCCGGAGAATCCAATAGCAACTGCACCAGATTTTTTACCGTGGGAAACTTAGGAAGCAATTTCCAGGAAGCATGGCCCTGTTGGTCTTGCAGCACAGGGCCGATGGCATCCATGATTTCCTCATTTCCCATAAATGCCCCTGCCGCCAAAAAGAGAATGGGACTGATGCCAAGCAGGGCGAACAAAGTCAATATGAAAATTGAAATCGCCTTTTTCACGTTAAAACCACCTTTATTGATTGATATATCGCACGCAGGGTGACGTACGCTGGTTCTGCGTTCTTCTAAGGTGAAACCGTAGCTTCGCTTGGCGAGGTGTTAGCGAGCCTAGCAAAGCTACGGTTTCACCTTATTCATGATCCCAGCTTCTCTGCAATATCAGGACGAACAGAAGCAGCACCAAGCATAGCAGTACCGAACCCGCCGCCATTTTATCCACGGATAACTCGCTAAACCAGTTGTTAAAAACATGCTGGAGCAGATAAATCCGTTCCTGGGGATAGCTTCCCGCCACCAGGTAGGCCTCTCGGAATACCTTGAAGGAGTTCAGGAAGGAGAGGATGACGATGGTAAATGCCACCGGGCGGAGATTGGGCAGAGTAATGTAGAGAAAGCTTTTCCATGCGCCGGCGCCATCCACTTTTGCCGCCTCGAAAATGCTTTTTGAAATTCCCTGCAAGCCAGCCAGCCAAAGAATCACGTCATACCCCAGATTTTTCCATATATAGCTGAATACCAGCACGCCGAAGGCGGCATCTGTTTCCATCCAGTTCTTTCCCTTTAGATGAAAAAGGGACAAAAGCCCGTTGAGCAATCCGGCATTGTCAAAGACCACATTCCAGAGAAGCACCACGCTTGCGGCAGGAATCGCCATGGGAACCAGGTAGGCGCTCTTTAGCAGACTCTTTCTCGCCAGGCTTTGGAGCAGGACAGCAACGCTCAGGGACAGGCAAAGCAGAAGGGGCAGACATACTAGCACGAACCGGGCGGTATTGCCCGCCGCCAGCCGAAACGCCTGATTGCCCAGCACCTGGCGATAATTGTATAGTCCTGCAAATCCATTGCCTACGGCATTGAGAAAGGAACGCCGCACCACATCCCCGAAAGGAATCAGGTAAAATACCAGCACCCCGCAGAAACTTGGCAGAACAAACAGCCATCCCGCCCTTCTCCGTTTCGCCATCTTCTCACCCCTTTCCGTTAATGACACTCTAATCCGTATAGGAAACTGCTCAAAATATTCGATACGAAGAACGCTGTTTTTGCAGCTTTTATTCCGCAAGATACAGATTGACCTTTTTCAAGATATCATCTGCGGTTTCCTCCAGCCCCTGCTCCTCTTGGAGATATTTTTTGCCTTGCTCCAATATGATTTTCTGAATCACTCGGTTGGTGATGGAGGGCTTCTCCAGACTTTCCATGATTTTTGTGAAGGAGTCGATTTCTTCCTGCTTCAAGTTTGCGTAAGCAAATCCATAACTCTTGTCTGAACCCTGTGCGCTAAAGGAGATGGAACTTTCATCCTTTACATTCTGCGCATGCAGTTTTTCCTTGCACACCGCATCGTAGGCGGCACGATTTACCGGAATGCCGTTATGGTCACTGTTTCCCGCCTTTTTGCCAAGCAGAAGTTTTACAAACTTCTTTCCCGCATCTGTGTTCCCGCTTTTGACAACCCCTGCCATGAGATAGGGAATATAGGATTTGATCCTGTCATGGTTCATCAGGCAGAAATCCGTCTTTGTCTGGGGTCTGTAACTGCATATGGACTGCAATTCATAGATATCTGATAGCGTACCAAAGGAGTATTTCCACTCCCCTGTGAGCAGGCCGTCGTATCGGTGGGAACCCAATTTCTCCCCTGTTTCCAAGGTGGCATCCATGCTATGGGAATCCATCTGATTCTCTAATTTGCTGTTATGATTGTCTCCGTCATAGAATTGCTTGGCATATCGGAGGAAATCCGTCACGGTTTCCTTGTCAAGACTGCCATCTTCCTTCAGCCATGTGGCGGAATCTGCATAAAATAAATCCCGCAGCGTGCTTTCCGGGCCTTGGATGGGAAGAGACTTCCCGCCAGAGGAATTTCCCTTTTTCTTCAAGGCCGTAACCCTCTCTGCCATGGATTTCAGGTCTCTGCCAGAGTTTACGGTGGCCTGGTCGCCCTCTAATATAGGTATGACGAGGCGGGCGGGCATGGCATAGATTTTTCCTTCCTGCTTGCTTGCCTCCAGAATATTGGGGAAAAATCCGTCACTTTTATTCACTTCTTCCACGACATCAGTAATATCTTGGAGAATGCCCTTCTGGATATAGCTCTCCACCGGCATGCCGTCAAGTATCAGTACGTCGGGTCCCTTGCCCGCCAGAATATTTGTATTCAAAACGCTCAGGGCATCTTCCAGCGTCACGCCATCCTTTCCGGTAAGCCCCACCTCCAGATTTACATGGATGTCAGGATTGGCTTTCTGGAATAAGGTCACTGCATTCCGCAAGAAAATCGATTCGTCCAGGGCATACACCGTGAGTTCTTTGTCCGGTGCGGATGCCGCATTTTTATCATAAGAATAGCGATAGATTTTGTCTCCCGCACCGCTACTATCGCTGCTTGCCGCAATAAATATGTTATTCTGGTCTAGCGTGGCAATGCCGTAAAATATCGTATTTCCACTTCCCAAACTGGCCAGGCCACCGTCCATCAGCTGCTCTGCCACGCTCCCGCCCAGTTTGAAATGAAAGATGCCTTCCTTATTGGCAAACATGATGCCATCCTTCTCCGTTCCCTCCGAAAAGACCATGGGCTGCCCGGAATCCGTATCGGCAGAGGCAAGTCTTTTATACTTCTTCACCAGTTCCTCCAGAGGGGCTTCTGAATCCAGTGCCTTACCGCTCTCTGTATCAAAGAGCATGATGCCGTCATCATGGATGGCAACGAGCCGATTCCCCGCTATGCTGAAGTAGTTGATGCCGGCACCTTTTGTGTCAAAGGCTTTGGTGCATGTGCCGTCTTCCCCCACCTTGTACAGGGAGTCATCCGTCGTCCGAATAATCAGGGAGCCTTGACTGCTATAGGCGGCCTGCCACACTTGATTCTTTGCATTATTGCCTTGATTTCCAGGAATGCTTAGGGTGACAGTCCGGGTTTTTCCACTAGGATCAGCTAGAGATGCCTTGATTTTGCCATCCTTCTCATAGTGGAATAATGCGGCGTTCCCCTTTGGCCCAATGGCAGCGTGGGGGAGAAACTCTTTTTTCAGCCCCTTGATTTTGGTCTGCCGCCAGTTCTTTCCCTGATCGCTGCTGATGAGAATGACGTAGCTGTTGTCATTTCGCATTGCCAGAACCCCTAAGCTGCCATCCTCCAGTTTCCCCATGGAGCAGATCTTTTTCGTTCCCTTTGGCAGGGTGCATTCACTCTCAAAAAACCTACCGCTTCCCTTCTTGCCCTCTTCCGTCCCTTCCTTTTGGTCGGTGCCGGTGTCCCGTTGGATTTTCTTATCCTTGCTGTCATTGCTACAGCCGCCCAGTACCGTCAATGCCATAATCAGCGCCAATATCAGGGCGACTCCTTTCTTCCTATTCTTCACTCTCTCGTTCCCCTTTCCTCTTGATAAAAATAGTCTCTGCTATGCTATTACATCGTTGACTAAGTCTTTGGCAGTTAGGCTTGCCTGTTTAGAAAATATTTTACGCCTAACGATCTGGAATTTAATCGCCGAAGTAACAGTGTACTAGCAACTATCTTAAATCTTAGCAGTTGTTTCTTGAAATTCTCTTAAAATCTACCTTTAATTTATTTTTTCTTTTCAAGATAGTTTTAAGAATAGTGTGTTAAAATAGTAACGCAAGGATCAAAAGTTAGGAGGGGTTCGTTGAAGATTTTATTGATAGAAGACGATGAGAGATTGTGCGAGCTTTTAAAATTTCAGCTGCACAAGGAGATGCACCAAGTGGACATCTGCCATGATGGGCTGGAGGGACTGGATTTGTTCCTGCAAGATGCCCATGACCTGGTGCTTCTGGACCGCATGCTTCCTACCATGAATGGGCTGCTGGTGTTGAAAAAGGCCAGAAGTGCCGGGCTGGATACCCCTGTCATTTTGATTACGGCTCTGGGCGAGCTGTATGACCGGGTGGAGGGCTTGGATGGAGGTGCGGACGATTATCTGGTAAAGCCCTTTGAATACGAAGAACTGTCTGCCAGAATCCGTTCTCTGGGCAGACGCAGTGGGAAGTGGGAGGAGGACAGCCTGCTGCAATGGGGGGATATTTCCTACGACTGCACCCTGCGCATTCTCCATGGGCCGAAGAACAAGCAGCAGCTATCCGGCAAGGAGGGACTTCTTCTGGAGGTTTTTTTGAGGAATGCGGGGCAAGTTATTCGCCGCAGGGTGATATTTTCCCGGGTATGGGGCGTGGATGCCCCGGTGGAGGAAAGCAACCTGGATACCTATATTCATTTTCTGAGAAAGCAGCTGCGGTATGTGGGCAGCAGCCTGAGCGTGAAGACGGTGCGGGGCATCGGATACGTGCTGGAAGAGCCGGAAGGGGGCGGGCATTGACTGCGGCAAGGTAAAATAGAACATTTATTATTATAAATCGCAAAAAGCAGCGTAGGAATGAGGTGAATCATGTTTCGCAAATTGCATTTGCAATTAACAGTATTCTGTACCATGGTCACGGGCGGGATTTTTATATTGCTGGCAGCAGTCTGCCTGTTTTATGCCCAGGACAGCATCAGGGGAAATGATAATTCTGCCTTTTTGCGACAGCTAAGTGCCATTCTGATACAAATACAGGAACAGGATGCCATCTCCCACCAGTGGCTGAACCAGATACAGGAAAAGGGACAGATGACATTGTTCCTCTACGATAATGATTCCCCGCTCTATTATCAAGATTATCATTCCTCCCGGGAGGGGGATGCCCTGAGGGAGGAAGTGGTTCGGGTTGCCAGAGAGGAGTATCAGATGGACATCTTTCATGCCAACGTGCAGCAGGTCATTGCCCATGTGGAATTTGACTTTGCCTCTGCCGGGGGCGAGGAATATGCGGCATCCGTGGGCGTGATTCCCAGAAAGGGAAAGTACATGGGCTTTGCTATCCTCTATTCCTTGGAGAAACGTCAAAAGGAGATGGATCGCCTGCTTCTCATCGTGTGTCTGGCTGGCATGGCGGCCATCATCTTGCTGTTCATCTTCTCCTGGTTTTTTACAAGGCGCATGCTGATTCCTCTGGAACACAGCAGGAAAAGGCAGATGCAATTTATCGCATCCGCTTCCCATGAACTCAGGGCTCCGCTGTCCGTGATGCGGGCTGGGCTGGAATCCTTGAAAAAGACGGATGACCCGGAGGAGCAGGGGTATTTCATCGCCTATATGGAGGAGGAAAACGGACGCATGCAGAATCTGGTCAGCGACATGCTCCTCCTGGCGAATGCGGACTCGGATCATCTGCCCCTGCATATGGAAAACTGTCAGCCGGAGGAACTTTTATTGAATATATATGAAAAATACGAAATCATTGCCAGAAAGAAAGAAATAGCCCTGTCGATCAGCCTTTCGGAAGAGATTGTGCCAGACTGCCTCTGTGACAGGGAAAAGATCCTTCAAGTATTCTCCGTCCTGCTGGACAATGCCCTCTCCTATACGCCCGCCGGGGGAAGGGTTTGCCTCTCCCTGTCGGCAGATAAAAATACGCTCCGCTTCTTCTTCTCTGATACCGGGTGCGGCATTCCGGAGAAGGAGAGGGAGCGCATATTTGACCGTTTTTACCGATCAGATGATGCCCATGCAGACAAGGCGCATTTCGGGCTGGGGCTGTGCATTGCAAAGGAAATCATGGAAGGGCATCATGGAACGATTCGGGTGGAGGATTCCAAGATGGGAGGGAGCTGCTTCGTGGTGGAACTTCCTTTCTTACTGTATAGGTAATAGGCGTTTGCGAAACGCCAGAACCCGCATAAATACGGGATTCTTTTTTCTACAAAATAAAACAACTCCTCACTGATTTATGGTAAAATTGAGATGCAAAGTAACAATCAACCATATCCACTCAGAA
>CATKZA010000080.1 GCA_949841235.1 uncultured Clostridiaceae bacterium | reverse complement strand
CCTTGGCAGAGAAGGTGGGGGATTTCGTGGAGAGGCAGTACCCGAACCCTTCTTTCACTTTTAAGGTGAAATCCCGCCGCAGTGATAAGAGTTATCCCCTGACTTCGCCGGAAATTTGCGTGGAGATGGGAAGTTACCTGTTAGATCGGTTTGAAAATATATCCGTGGATGTCCATGATCCCCAAGTGTATATCTGGGTGGAGGTTCGGGAGAAGGCCTATGTGTATTCCAAGGTCTACGCAGGTGCCTGCGGCATGCCTCTGGGAACCAATGGCAAGGCCATGCTCCTGCTCTCAGGGGGCATTGACAGCCCGGTGGCGGGCTATATGATCGCCAAGCGGGGCGTGTATATTGATGCAGTGTATTTCCATGCGCCTCCCTATACCAGCGAGCGGGCAAAGCAGAAGGTGGTGGATCTGGCGAAGCTGATTTCCCGGTATACCGGGCCGATTCGCCTGCATGTGGTGAATTTTACGGATATCCAGATGTATATCTATGAGCAATGCCCCCATGAGGAACTGACCATCATCATGCGCCGCTACATGATGCGCATCGGGGAGACTTTGGCGAAGGAGAACCAGTGCCTGGGACTGATTACCGGGGAGAGCATTGGACAGGTAGCGAGCCAGACCATGCACAGCCTGGCGGCGACCAATGACGTGTGCGAACTTCCGGTGTACCGTCCCCTGATTGGCTTTGACAAGCAGGATATCGTGGATATTTCTGAGAGAATCAATACGTATGAGACTTCCATTCAGCCCTATGAGGATTGCTGCACGATCTTCGTGGCAAAGCATCCGGTGACCAGGCCCCATGTGGATGTGATTCGCCGTTCGGAGAAGAAATTGGCGGAGAAGATTGACCAGATGGTGCAGGAGGCGCTGGATACAGAAGAAGTGATAGAGATTGATGAATAAATATAAGAAAGAGAACACCTTGCGGTGTTCTCCGATTCTATCGTATGTAGCAAGTGTTTTTGTATTGATAATCCCCAAATACATCATGCCCCATCATGTAAAAACTTGCCTCGTACAATGACTGCTCTGTCTATTGTACCCCCTACGAAAGCAGGGTTGCCTGCGATGTAAGGTTAGCCTACGATATAGGGTTCCAATGCCTTCATGATCTCGTCGATGTTCTCATCGTCATGGATGTTCAGGTCGATGTCCTTGGAAAGGTCAAGGCTGAAAATTCCCATGATGGACTTTGCATCGATTACGTATCTGCCGGATACCAGATCAAATTCAGTGTTAAACCTTGTCACATCGTTTACGAATGCTTTTACCTTGTCAATAGAATTTAATGAAATCTTTACTGTTTTCATTGTAAACTACCTCCTTTTTTATTTTACAGTTCCTATACTAGACATTTTAGGGGGAAAAGTCAATATACAATGTAGCTAAAAAAAATCCTGAAATTGGGAAAAAGCGTATGGCAATTTGAATGAATGCTTGTCTTTTTTTCGCAAAAGAGGAAAAATGTTACAAAAAAAGGTATTATAAATCGTATAAGTTTACTAATCGGGGTGGAAATGGTATCGAAAGAAAGGAAGAAATGATTTGAGAGTTGCTTTTTTAAGCCTGGGCTGCAAGGTCAATTATTATGAGACGGAGAAGATGAAGGAGCAGTTTGGGGAGAGAGGGCATATGGTTGTGTCCTTTGAGGAGGAGGCAGACATTTATATTGTAAATACCTGCACCGTGACCAATATTGCGGATCGGAAGTCTAGAAAGATGCTTCACAGGGCCAGACGGATGAATGGGGACGCCTTGGTGGTGGCTGCGGGATGCTATGTGGATTCAGCCAGGAAGCGGGGAGAGGCTGACGGGAGCGTGGATTTTTTCATTGGAAATGAAGAGAAGGATCATCTGGTGGAAATTCTGGAGAATGCTTTGAGAGAGCGGCAAGGGCAGGAGATGAAGAAGAAATCGGAGGCCGCCGAGAGAGAAGAGCATACCAGGGCATATCTGAAGGTGCAGGATGGATGCAATCAATATTGTACCTATTGCATCATCCCTTATGTGAGGGGACCTCTTTCCAGCAAGCCGGAAGAGCAGGTGGTGGCCGAGGTGGAAAAACTTGCGGAACAGGGCGTGCGGGAGGTAGTGCTGACGGGGATCCATCTGTCCTCCTACGGCGTGGACTTTACTGAGAAGAAAAGTTTCTTGGAATTGGAGGGAAAGCCGCTTCTTTCCCTGATTCGGGCGGTGGGGAAGGTGTCGGGAATCCAGCGGATTCGCCTGGGTTCTCTGGAGCCTAGGATTATTACCCATGCCTTTGCGGAGGAACTGGCGGGGCAGCAGAAGGTGTGTCCCCACTTTCACCTGTCTCTCCAGAGCGGATGCGATGACACGCTGAAGAGGATGAATCGTCATTATTCCACGATGGAATATCTGGAGAAATTGGAAATCCTGCGGAAATATTTTGTGCGTCCTGCCATTACCACGGAGATCATCGTGGGGTTCCCCGGGGAGACGGAGGAGGAATTTGCTGCCACCTGCGCCTTTGCAGAGAGGGCGGGATTTGCAAAAATCCACGTATTTAAATATTCCCGCAGGCAGGGAACCATGGCGGATGCCATGGAGGGGCAGGTGCCGGAGCAGGTGAAGGGGGAGCGCAGCGACAGGCTGATTGGGATTGGCCGGGAACTGGAGCGGGCCTATGGCATGCCCTTTCTGGGGCAGGACACCCAGGTGCTTCTGGAAGAGATTGTGCAGATTCAGGGAAGAGACTGCCTGGTGGGATATAATGAGAGATATATGCGGGTGGCGATTCCCGTGGGGGATGGAGCAGAGGCGGAAGAACTTTGCAACCAGATCGTATCCGTGCGCCTTTCCCGCCGGGGAGAGGATGGCACCTGGCTGTGAATAGTTGCTATTTACCAGAATATTATGTGCAAGCACATTGCTTCTGTCTGTCTCTGGAAATGTTACTGTTCACGGCGTGGGGAAAACAGATAATATTTTATTATCCTTCAAAGTCTTGATTTTTGCAGACCAATCGAAGATTATATAAAGTTTTTTGTTGTAATATTTTGCTTTGCATCCCAAAAAGAAAACTGGACACTCCGCAAGACAATGTAGGCTTTCGCAAGGGAACTTTGCTTTGCAGGGTTTCGATGGATATGTGCCTCGCAGCATTGTCTGAGCATCATGCACCGTTTCAGTGTTTTCCTTAGAGGCACGCTTTCGCTACCGCTCATAACGCCGCGATACATAGCGAGACAAAAAACGTCTCGCAAGTATCGGCGATTCGCGAGTGCCTCTGACGGAAAACACATGAAATCGGTTGCATGATGTGAGTTATCGGAGAGGCACATAAATCATGTATCGAAACCGCAAAGCATATAGTTCCCTCTGAAAGCCGTAATATTGCAAGGAGTGTCCAGTTTTCTTTTTGGATGCTTTCACATTTTTCAGCAAAAAACGCTTCAATAGATTGGAAATGGTCTGCAAAAGCGTAATCTGTCGAAGGATAATAAAATATCATCTATTCCCCTTGCCGTGAACAGTAACCTGGAAATTGCTGTGAATAGTAACATTTGAAAAAACTATTGTTTTTTTTGGACAGATAGTTTACACTATAGGATAGATGAGAGTACGTGATAAAGAATGGAGGTTCGTGCCATTATGCAGGAAATAAGTAATACACAATACTTCAAAGTACAGAAAGATCAGGAAATTGAAGTAAAAGATGTGATTGCAGATATTTACGAGGCGCTGACGGAAAAAGGCTACAATCCGGTGAACCAGATTGTGGGATACGTGATGTCCGGCGACCCCACGTATATCACCAGCCATAAGGGAGCGAGGAGCTTGATTCGCAAAGTGGAGCGGGATGAAATCATCGAGTTGTTGCTGGAGGATTATATTAAGAATAATTTTATGTAGAAGTCATGATTTGCAGCGATTGGCTTTCAGAGCCGGCAAACTGTCCTGTTCCCTTGTTCAGCGTGCCAGACATACGCAGATGTCTGTCGAGCATGGGGCGGAGTTTGGCTGGATGTCGCGCGCCGCAAGGCGGAGGGTTATCCCGAGGGGATGAGGGGCTTGTTTGATAGTTTGGGAATGGCTGCGGATCGTGCATGTGGAACGGAAACGAGGAATATATGAGAATTATGGGGCTGGATTATGGTGCCAAGACGGTGGGGGTAGCCATGAGCGACGAGATGCTCATGACTGCCCAGCCTCTGGAGACCATTACCCGGGAACGTGAGACGAAATTACGCAAGACCTATGCCCGCCTGGAGGAACTGATGGAGGAATATCAGGTGGACAGGGTGGTGGTGGGCCTTCCCAAGAAGATGAATAATGAGGAGGGAGAGCGCTGCGAGATGACCAGGGAATTTGCCAAGAGGCTGGAGGAGAGAACCGGGCTGGACGTGGTTTTCTGGGACGAGCGGCTTACTACCAAGGCGGCAGACAAGGTGCTGGATGAGGCAAACGTGCGGAAGGACCAGCGCAAAGCGCATATTGACAAGATTGCGGCTAGCATCATATTGGAAAATTATCTGGAAAGTCTTGCAAATTGCGATTAATCTTGCAAATAGCAGTTACCATTCACAGTCGATGAAATTCGAGGATGATTGAATTGAATCCTGCAAGTACTTGCAATCAGGCACTTTGCATGGGAGTGTTTCGGTGCCATTTTGCATGTTTTATGAGGAATGCGTGCGTTTCGTCATGAAAGCGTGACGTATTGGCAATGTGCTGGCAATGCAAATTCGTTTTGGCTCATTGTGATCGGCGCATGTGGTTGCTGCGGAAAGTGGCATGTCAGATTTGCTGGAATGTTCCGGTGTGTTTTTTGTGTGTCCACAGAAAGGAATCAGATGGAAGAGAGAACAGAAAATATTATTTTTGAAAATGAAGAGGGAGAGGAAGTATCCTTCTTTGTCATAGAGCAAACCATGCTGGCAGGAGAGAATTACCTTCTGGTGGCGGAGAGCGAGGAGGATGAGGCGGATGCCTACATTCTTCGGGAAATAGAAGAGGAAGACGGTCAGACAGTGTATGAGATGGTTGACGAGGAGGAAGAGCTGGATGCGCTTTCTAAGATATTTTCTGAATTGTTAGAAGATGTAGAATTTGAAAGGTAGGAAAACTTAGTGAAAAAAGAAAATGAAAATCAGGACGGAATGTTGAGCGAAGGAATCGCGAAGGCAAGGAGAGTGGTGCGGAGAACCCCTAAGAGTGGAGAGAATGACGGAGAGAAGAAGACGGGCAGAAGGACGAGCGGCAGGGCAGCAGGGGCGAAGACTTCCACGAAGAAGGCGACGAGAGCTAAGGATGAGGGAGGAGACGCTTCCTCATTGAAGGAGACGACAAAGCCGGCAAGAAGGCAGACGGGTCGTCGTTCTTCCCGCAATGGCCAAGGCGATCCGGCAGAACTGGGGAAGGGATTGAAGATCATTCCCCTGGGAGGCCTGGAGCAGATTGGCATGAACATTACTGCCTTTGAGTACGAGGACAGCATTATCGTGGTGGACTGCGGCCTTTCCTTTCCGGCGGACGACATGCTGGGAATTGACTTGGTGATTCCCGATGTGACTTATCTGCGGGAAAATATTGACAAGGTAAAGGGATTTGTGATTACCCACGGACACGAGGATCATATCGGGGCGCTGCCATATGTATTGAAGGTGATTAATGCGCCAGTCTATGCCACCAAGCTGACCATGGGATTGATTGACAATAAGCTGAAGGAGCACGTCATGCCCAAGCCGGTGAAGAAGAAGGTGGTGTCCTATGGGCAGACAGTGACTTTGGGAAAATTCCGGGTGGAGTTCATCCGCACGAACCACAGCATTTCCGATGCGGCGGCACTGGCAATCTTTAGTCCTGCGGGCGTGGTGGTGCATACCGGCGACTTTAAGATTGACTATACCCCTGTTAATGGGGAGGTCATTGACTTGCAGCGCTTTTCCGAATTGGGCAAGAAGGGGGTTCTGGCTTTGATGTGCGACAGCACCAATGTGATGAAGCCGGGATTTACCATGTCGGAGCGGACGGTGGGCGCTACCTTTGACAATATCTTTGCGGAAAACGAGAAGAGCCGCATTATCGTGGCAACCTTTGCCTCCAATGTGGACAGGGTGCAGCAGATTATTAATTCTGCGGAAAAATTTGGCAGGAAGGTGGTCGTGGAGGGGCGGAGCATGGTGAATGTCATCGCCACTGCCACCGAACTGGGATATTTGGACGTGCCGAAGAATATTATGATTGACATCGAGCAGATGAAGAATTATGCGCCGGAGAAGCTGGTGCTGATTACTACGGGAAGCCAGGGGGAGGCCATGGCGGCCTTGTCGAGAATGGCGGCAAATATTCACCGGAAGGTGACGATTGTTCCCAGCGATGCGATTATATTTAGTTCCAGGCCGATTCCGGGCAATGAAAAATCAGTGTCGAATGTGATTAATGAATTGTCCCAGAAGGGGGCGAAGGTCATCGTGCAGGATACCCATGTGTCGGGACACGCCTGCGAGGAAGAGATCAAGTTGATCTACGCATTGACAAAGCCTCAATATGCCATTCCCGTGCATGGGGAGTACCAGCATCTGAAAGCCCATGCGGAACTGGCGCAGAAGATGGGCATTCCAAAGGAGAATACCGTGATCCTGTCTTCCGGGGACGTGCTGGAAATCAATTCCAGGAGAGCTGTCTTGACGGGGAAGGTACAGGCGCAGGGCATCATGGTGGATGGCCTGGGAGTGGGCGATGTGGGAAATATCGTCCTTCGGGATCGCCAGCACCTTTCAGAAAATGGCTTGATTATCATTGTATTGACCTTGGAGAAGTATACCAACCAGCTCCTGGCCGGGCCGGACATCGTATCCCGGGGCTTTGTGTATGTGCGGGAGTCAGAATACTTGATGGACGAGGCGAAGGGGATTGTCTATGCGGCGCTGGAGAGATGCCTGGACAATAATGTATCTGACTGGAGCAAGATTAAGACGGAGATCAAGGATAGCCTGAGTGATTTTCTGTGGAAGAAGATGAAGAGGAATCCTATGATTCTCCCGATTATTACGGAGATTGAGTAAGTGTTACTATTCACAGCTATTTCTAGAAATAGATTAGAATCGTTGTGCTTGCACATAAGATTCTGGTTCTTTTCTAGAAATTTGCTGTGGAGGCTGTTCATCCCCACATAAGGTGCTAGACATCCAGTGGATGTCTGTTCAGCACGGACCGTAACGGAGTGTAGATAGACAAAACCGCTTTAGCGGTGACCGATGCCGTTAGGCAGCGGGTCTATCGCATGATGGGATGAATAGCTGTGAATAGCAACACTAAACTGCTGATGATAGGTAGCACGCAAA
>CATKZA010000079.1 GCA_949841235.1 uncultured Clostridiaceae bacterium | reverse complement strand
AGTGGCACCTGATTTAGGAAATGCCGACTATGCTTTTGATTCAACTTCCGGAAAATGGACGGTTACCCCGAAAGCGGATTTTGCTATAGATTATAGCAAGTCTCCATCTTTAGATTTGTCATTCAAATTAAAGAAGGGTGACAGTTATTTCCAAATGGATGATGAGGATTATATTTATACATGTGCATCTATCCCGATTGTGAAATCAGGTACAAAACTGGAATTTGAAGCGGGCTGGGCAGCATCAGACGATAATGGTAAAAACTACATGCAATGGGGTTCTCATTCGGTAGCTATTGATGCATCCAAATTTTCATCCATTTCTGCTGGCCAGGAAGTATGTGTCTACGTAAATGGCGGTTGCAACCTTTTGATTTATGGGGGCGAACTAACCACATCCGTTACTCCAGGTGATGATAAGACATTATATACTGGATGGCAAAATGCAGGAATCTACTATTACACACTAACCGAAGCGCAGGTTAATGCAATGAAATCGGATGGTTTGTATGTGGTTTACAATGCCAGTGAAGATGGTTCAGTAAAACGTTCTTTTGATATCATGTTAGTTGATTAGCACCAATAGATTATATTTACATTAAGCAATAATAAAACTGGCAGTGGTTTATCCACTGCCAGTTTTATTATTTAAATGATTCTATTGATCACTAAGGCTTCTTTTCCAATGTATCACTTTCCCTGTTTTTCAACCTAGTGACATTATTGCTCACCCATAACCGGCAAGTCTAGAAAAACTAGAAAGAACCAATCTCCACCAGATTGCCCTCGGGATCCGCAATATAGCAAGTCCTCTGCCCCCATTCCATCGTCCGAGGGGAATAAATCGGCTGCGCCCCCATTCCCACTGCCCGGTCATACGCCCGGTCTACTTCCTCATGGCCAGCCACTTCCAAAGCAATCTTAAAATGACCGCATACGCCCCCGGTATACTGGTATCCCCGGCAAGTCATCCGCTCAAAGTCCCTCCGTCCATACATCATGAAGGTCGTCCCATCCTTCTCCAGAAGCACATGCTTCATGCCCTCCTGATATGCGATATCAAATCCTAGCACATCATGGTAAAACCGCACCATTCTCCTCATATCCTCCACCATCAGTCCCAATCCCCGCAGCCTGATGGGAGATCCCTCTTTTGCAGCCTCTGCATTCTGCGCTCCTGAATTATTCTGTTTGACGGCCCGGTCATGGGCAGATTGAGGAAAATCCTCCCCGGAAGCAGCGCCATCAGCAACAGCCTGTTCCAGCATTTCTTTTGCTAAATCCACTGACTCTTTCTGACCTGCATCCTCTCCCACATAAATCACCGTTCCGCTATTGCCGGCCAAGGTAACCCGAAGCCTTCCATTTTCATGTTCCACAGAGACGGCTATTCCCAAAAGGTCTGCCGCCGACTCCGCTTGCACGGGACAGGGAATATCCAATACCGCCTCCCCATCATCATTATTCAAAGCGGTAACCATGGCAGAGCGATCGCAAACCCTTCCGAAAGCAAACTGCCTGTTCGTCAAAAGCAGTTCCTGATACCTTCCCTCTGTCAGTTCCGCATATTTCTTCTTCATCGCTCCCAATTCCATGCACAGTTTGGTAATCAGATTCTTCTCGTAATCCTCCTCAAAGTCTGACAGAGACAAAGCAGGCCGCAAACTCCAGTCAGAACCCCGCTCCTTCTTCCCCAGAAGTCCAAATTCCGACCCATAGTACACGGAAGGAATGCCATAAACCGTGTACAGCAAAATGGTGACAAGGGGAAGATGTGCGGGATTATTCAATTTGCTGGCAATCCTCTCCACATCATGGTTATCCACGAAGGTATACAGTTTCCTCCCCCCGCAGATATCATTCAGCCGCTTGATGGAATGGGCAATCTCAAAATAATTATGGTCATTATGTCCAGAATACAGCCCCTTGTGCAATTCATAATTAGTCACGGCATGCAAGGTATCGTCATTCGCCCAGCGACTGTAGTCTCCGTGGATGACCTCGCCCATCAGCCAGAAATCCTCCTTCACCCGGTTTGCCATCTGGCGCATATTCTTCATAAAGCCAAAATCCAGCACATCCGCCGCATCCAGGCGAATCCCGTCAATGTCAAATTCTGACACCCAGAAACGAATCACATCGAAAAGGTAATTCTGCACCTCCGGGTTCTGCTGGTTCAACTTCACCAGCAAATTATAGCCGCCCCAGTTTTCATAACTAAAGCCATCCTCGTACTCATTATTTCCACTGAAGTTCAAATTGCAGAACCAGCTGCAATAGCGGGATCTCTCCCTATTCTGCTTCACATCCTTAAAGGCAAAGAAATCACGGCCCACATGATTGAATACTCCATCCACAATGATTCTGATGCCAAGGCTATGGCAATACGCCACGAAATCCTTGAAATCATTATTCGTTCCCAAACGGCAATCTACCCTTTTATAGTCCGTCGTCTCATATCCATGTCCCACAGATTGAAATAGCGGGCCAATATAGATTCCCGTAAAATTCATCTTCTTTGCATGGCCCGCCCACATCTTCAACTTGTTAAAATGACTGCCTTCCTGTCCTGTATTCTCCCTCGCACACCCACACAATCCCAAAGGATAAATGTGGTAAAATACGCAACTGTCATACCATGGTGCCATAATCTTCCTCCTTAAAATTTAATAAACTTGCACAAATAATCTAATTCAAATTCGTCCACCGAAACCGGCTTCGCAAAATAAAATCCCTGGATATAATCCGGTTCTAGTTCCAGCACGCACTGCAGCACGTCATAGGTCTCCACCCCCTCATAGCAGACCTTCAAATTAAGGCTGTGGGCCAATTCCGTAAACTGCTTTACCACCAGGTAGTCATACTGGTTATCTTTGATATTCCTGATAAATGCCTGGTCAATCTTCACCAGATCAAACATCATTTCCTTTATGTAGCGCAGATTAGAGTAGCCAGTGCCAAAATCATCTATGGCCAGATTCAAATTCCTCCTCTGGAAATTCTGGAGAATCCCCTCCGTGGCTCCACCTTCCTCCAATTCCCCGCTCTCCGTAATCTCAAAAAGCACATTCTTGCTGCTGAAATTCAATTCCCTCATGCAGTCATCAATATCCTTGATCAGATTGCTCTTGCGAATCTGGATAAAGGATAAATTGATATTGATGCGAAACTCTTCATCCTGCTTCTGCCATTCCAGACACTGCATCATAGCAGTCTTGATAATCCAGCGCCCCACGGGAATGATCAGGCCGCTATCCTCCAAGAGGGGAATAAATACTGCCGGAGACACCATTCCCAGCACATCGTCCCGCCAGCGAAGCAGAGCCTCCGCTCCCAATATCTTCCGCTTTTCCACATGGATTATGGGCTGGTAATACAATTCAAAGCCATGAAAATCATTCTCCACCGCCTTTCTCAGCCTCTCCTGCATGTCCAGTCTGGCAAGAAAAATCTCATGCTGCTCCGCATCATATTTCACATAGGTATTCTTTCCATTTACCTTTGCCTGATGCAGGGAAAATTCCGCCTGTTCAATCAATTTCAGAATATTTTCCAACTCCTCGGAATAATATGCGCTCCCCCCTGAAATCGTTAGAAAATGCTGGTATCCGCTGTCAGAAATATTGGCATCCAGTTTCCGGCGTATCCTCTGAAACATGTCTCTGGCCGGGTCAATCTGGCCAATTTGCCTCTTCTTCATCAAAACCAGCATCTCATCTCCGCTCATGCGATAAAGGGTTCCGTCTTCCCCCACGCAATCCCGAATGCATTTGCACACCGCCATCAAGACCCGGTCGCCAAAGGGCTTCCCATGCTTCTCATTGATCTCCCGAAAATTATCGACACCAATTAATAGAAGGTAATCCATCTCCTCATCAAACTTCTGAATCTTCGTCAGATCCGAACAAAGCTTCACTTCCCGATACAGGCCGGTCACATTATCCATAATATTCTTGCGTCCCAGCTCCGTAATGCGCCCCACGATATAGCGAACCGACTGATCCTTTCCCCGCACCAGCTGCCCGTGGCAGTTAATCCACACCGTACTGCCATCCCTGCTCAGCCAGCGATACTCCATATCATGCTCTGTCACGCTGCCATCCCGGATGCCTTGGAGATTTGCCACCAGCCCCTCATAGTCATCGGGATGGCATACTTCCGCCAATCCTGCCGTGGCATCTTGAAACTGACAATTCTCCAAACGAAAGCGATTCACGGCATTTTCCGAAACAGAAAACTCATCCAACTGCAAATCAAAGATAAATAGATAGTCATCCGTACACTTGCTCAAAAGATTCAGAACCAAATGGAAATGTCCAAACTCCAACTCTTCTAATGAAATATCCATAATCATCCCCATGCCTTTCCATTACCCGCAAACATACAGCGAACTCCCATCTACTATCTCTTTCATAACCGCCTGTTTTCCCGTATTCTGGCAGTTCTGCTATTCTTGTGGGTAGCCTTGCAGTCATACATGATATCATCGGCCTTTTTCATCAGCCCGTCCACATCCTCCAAGCTCTTAATCCGGCGATGGATGCAGCCGATGCTGACACCTACCTGATATGGCTTCTTGCTGCGGCGTTCAAATCGCTCCACCCTCTTTTGCAAAATGCTCTCATAGGACTCATAAAAAGCCACATCCTCCTCCTGGGCATCCGACAGGATAGCCACCATAAACTCATCTCCGCCAAATCTGGCACAAACTCCCCTTCGCCCCTCCATGGTGCCCCGCAGAAAATCTGCCACCGTCTTGATGGCATAATCCCCCTCTGCATGGCCAAAACTATCATTGATATATTTCAAGCCATCCATATCCACAGAGGCGATAAAGAGAGTCATTTCCTTTCCCTGGAGACCCTTGACAGCCTTCTCCAACTCCCCATAAAACCCCCGGCGGTTATATAATTCTGTCAAGTTATCCGTGATGAACATCCTGTGAAGCTGGGACTGCTTTTTAATCGTTCCCAGCATTTGATTCAAAGCCAGCACAAATTCGTAAAACGCCTCCACATCCTCTGCGCAATCAGCATATGGCACTACCATATATCCATACTGCTCTTCCTGCTGGTGAATCGGCACCATAAGCAGCTGCCCCTTCTTTTCCAGCATTTCCTCCATCATCTTCCGTTCCCTCCCCCTGGAAACCTCCGTCAAAGGCGCATGATAGTCGCCATGGCGTATTTCCGACACGAGAATCATGGAATCACTGTCAAAGCCCTCGTGGGGGATATCCGTCTCACGATAATACGCCGGATTCAAAAATAGCAGCAGCGAGTTCACGCCAATAAAATGCTGATAGGACTTTAGATTTCTCGCCAGATTGAGAGCGGAATACCCGTCTGTCAAAGTGGACATCATGAAAAACAAGTCATTGGACTGACTCTGTATCCGAGCCGCCCTTCCATAAAGCTCCATCATCTGCTCATTGGTATTGTGTTCCTGAATGGGATTGCATCCACAGGACTCTGAGAAGACTGTTTGAAATGAAATTTTTATTTCCATGGGCTCCATCTCAGGATCTTCCACGCATCTGTCCACCATTTTCATCAGTTCCTTTCCAATCAGGGACATGTCATCCCTAGCGGTAGTCAGATGAGGCGTGCAATATGACACCAGCCCCAGGCCGTCAAACCCCGTGAGCAGCACATCTTCCGGCACCCGTATTCCATGATTCATCAGCACGTTGCACACGGTGAGCGCCATGATATCATTGGCGCAGATAATCGCCTCCGGCATCTCCTGCCTGCCTACCTGCCACTTGGACACCCATTTCTCGCAGGCAATCCTGGCAGGTATCTCCCAGAACTGCCCATATGCCATGCGCTTTTCATCGAAAGGAATATGATTCTCCGCCAGCACCTTCTTAAAGATATTGATCCTGGCTTCGGAGAAATCATTATTCTCAAAGCCAGCCATAAAGTTAATCGTCCTGCATCCATGATGCTCCACAACATGCCTGACAATCCTCTCAAATGCCTCCTCGTATGCAAATAGGACATTGTGGCACCCCTCCAGGCAATGATCTACAGAAATGGCAGGAACGCCATGTTCATGAGCGCTCTCCGCCAGTTTCCCTGAAATCTCCTCATTGTCTATGGATTCCGTAAAAATCACGAGAACGGAAAGACGTTCCCAGGGAATCTGCTGAAATAACCGAATCTCTCCCTCTAGAAAACTATTCATATAATCCAGCTTCTTAAACACATTGTACACCACTACTGCCCGATTCTGCTGTCTTGCCTTATCGCACAAAGCCTTTACAAAGCGGCCGGGATGGTCTCTGGCCAGCCCCGCAGCACATACGCCGATGATTTTCTTCTCATGCTCCAATATACATTCTCCTATCCCAAAACATTATACTTTGCACCCGATTATTATGATACCATATATTCTCGCATTTTTCTATCATATTCGTCAGTTATTTTCGATATTTTGCAGATTTTTTGTGCAACTTTTCCATATCTTTCTGCCACCGATGGCCACGGCCACCACGCTCAGAAGAACCATGCCTATCAGAACGATTCCCGCATACGCCCCTGCTCCTGTCAGGATATAGGAAATGGCGTAGGAGGTGCCATTAAATATCATATGAGAAAAAATTGCAGACAGGATGCTTCCCGTCATCTGCCGAATCATTCCCAGAAGAATCCCCAAAAGAAAGGCATACACTCCCTGTATCACATTCATGTGATATATTCCAAAGAGTGCCGCCTGGAGGATATTGGCAATCCAGAAGGAAAAGACCAGATAAAACCTGTCAAAAAGCGCCCCGCGGAAAATCAATTCCTCTGATATGGGCCCGATGGTCACCACATAAAGAAAATTCATGAGCATATCTCCTTCAGAGACCGTCTCCATCAACTGATTATAATTTTCAAAAAAGGCGGGCATCAGCTGCTGAATAATCCCCAGCAAGAATGTCAGCAAAACGCAGGCTCCCGCAACGGTACCCGCAATCATAAACACCCTCCCCAGGGGAAAAGCCTTCCTATAATCAAAGGGCCTCACCCGCCAATCCGACCGCCAGTACAGTATCCCACACCACGTCCCGGATGCCAGGGCGCAGATCAGGGACAGGAGAATGGCATACTGCCCCACATTCTCATAGGCACCTGTCAGATTCTGCACCATCCCCGAAGGGGTTTCAGACTGAAGAAAGGCCTGAATGCTAAGAAACACCCCCAAGATTAGCCCCCCGACCACCTGCATTCCCAGCACTCCCAGGAAGATCAGCCCTGCCCGGATGCAGGTACGGGTTCGCAGGATTTTCCAATTCTTCTGCTGTTCCTGATCCATCCGCCCTCTCATTTCTACGTTTGTCCTCTCCTTCATA
>CATKZA010000078.1 GCA_949841235.1 uncultured Clostridiaceae bacterium | reverse complement strand
TGAACAGCTTCCACTGTCAATATCTAGGCAAACAACCAAAATTTTATGTGCAAGCACAATGATTTTGGTTGTTTGCTAGATATGACCGTGAATAGTAACTTACAATGAATTTGCCAACCCTCTGCAAGACCATATTTTATTGCATTAGAAGGTAAAATATACTATAATATGCTTTAGAATAAAATACGAAATGGAGGATTTTGCCAATGGAGTTAGAAATCTTGAAAAATGAGGAAAAAAGACAGAATCTTATCATGGCTGTATTCTTAGCCGCCATTCCTGTCATTGCTACCGCATACGTCTTGCTTTTTAATGGAGGAGCCGCCAAAGATTGCATTGCGCTGATTATTTCAGCAGGCGGCATTCTCACCAAACTGCTGGAAAAGCCGCTCGGGAAATTTGCAAAACATTGCTACATCGCCATGCTGCCATTTCTAGGCGCCATCGTCCTTTGCCTCAGCACCCCGGCATCCTTCGGCGCTATGGTGGAGGCATATTTCCTAGTGTTGTTTCTGGCGATGCCCTACTATGACTTGTCTGTATTGAGGACATGCGTCATATTTACCGTTTTGCCAAATGCGCTCGCCATGGTTCTATTTCCCTCCCAGTTCCTAGCCATGTATTCCCTCTCTATCTGGGTATTCATTTTGATGGTATATGCGCTGGCAGTTGCAGTATCCGTTATGATCGTATTGAGAACCCGCTCCCTGTTCCTGGATGTGGAGAAAAAAGAAAAGGGAACTCACGGAATGCTGGAAAGCATTCGGAAGGCATTCGAAGAAATACAGCAATCCTCTGAAAAAATCTACGAATCCATACATAATTTTGAAGAGAGTTCTGAGAAAATATCCGCTTCCACAGAAGAGATTTCCAGCAATGCCCGCATCCAAATTGACGAGGTGAATGAAAGCACGGAAATTTTTCATGAACTGAACGATAAAATCTTGCAGTCCGAGAACCACGTAAACGATACGATTACAAACATGAATGCCCTAAAAGAAAAGAATAATGCCGGGCTTTCTGCCATTGCAGACCTGTCAAAGAAATTTGACGAAAATATCAAGTCAACCCAAGAGGTATCCGAGGGGGTGCATGACCTTTCAGACAAGTCTGCACATATCGGCGAAATCGTGGACAGCATTCACCAGATTGCCCAGCAGACAAACCTTCTCGCCCTGAATGCCGCCATCGAGGCCGCCAGGGCAGGCGAGGCAGGGAAGGGCTTTGCGGTAGTGGCTGACGAGATCAACAAGCTTTCTCTGGAATCAGCAGATGCCACCCAGAAGATTGAGACGATATTAAAGGATATCTTAAATACGGTAGACCATACAAGCAATGTGATTGATTTGAACAATACGATTGTGAAGGAATCCAATGTCCAATTGAATCAAACAGTGCAGATTTTCCATAACATCTCTTCCTCATCCGAGGATGTGGTAAAGGTTTCCAGCGTTCTGGAAAACGAGTTGAAACATATCTTAGAGATCAAAGAGGAACTTTTGCAATATATCCAGAAGATTACGGCCATGTCAGAGACATCTATGGAATCAGCCGTAGGCATCGGCACATCTACGGAGGAACAGGCAATCGCTGCGGAGGAAGTAATGAAAGCCATGGAAAATGTGCAGAGAGAGATGAACGAACTGGGCAATATGCTGGAATAACATCGATCACTGCCATTGAAATGGCATCTTCAAAATAATAAAGACGTTGTGCTATCATCACAACATAGGAGGTATTTATGCGCACATTGACAAAACACACAAAGGGAGCCCTTCTATGCGTCCTGCTCTGCGCCATCGGGGGAGTGCTTTTCACCGGCATGTCCCCCCAGGCAAAGGAACAGACGCAATTCATCGTAGGATTTGATGCGGAATTCCCACCCTACGGCTATATGGATGAAAGCGGAGAATACGTGGGATTCGATCTGAGCCTGGCGGAAGAAGTCTGCCGTCGAAATGACTGGACTTTGGTAAAGAGGCCAATCGCATGGGATTCCAAGGATTCCGAATTGAAATCCGGCTCCATTTCCTGCCTTTGGAATGGATTCACTATGAATGGCAGAGAGAAGGACTATACCTGGAGCACCCCCTATGTTGACAATTCCCAGGTAGTTGTCATACGCAAAGACTCCGGCATCAAGAAATTATCCGACCTAAAGAATAAGATTCTGGTTGTACAGAGCGATTCCTCTGCGCTGTCGGCATTGACCGGAGAAGATGCCACGGAGGACAACAAGAAACTGGCAGATTCCCTGAAAGAACTGCAACAGGTGGGGGATTACAACTCCGCCCTCATGAATCTGGAAAGCGGCATGGTAGATGCCGTCGCCATGGATTACGGCGTGGCGGCCTACCAATTGGAAGGAAAGGAGGACACCTTCATCCTGCTGGATGAACGTCTCTCCACAGAGAAGTACGGCATCGGCTTCAAGCTGGGCAATACGAAACTGCGAGACCAAGTGCAGACTTCCCTTCTGGAAATGCTCTATGATGGCACTTTTGAGCGGATTGCCAAAGAATGGAAACTGGATTCCAGCACCTGCCTGAGTTTTGATGACAAGACCTACGCAGATGGAAAGCCCGTTCCCGCCATCGACACAGACTCTCTGTCCAAAGCAACAGAGAAGCAGGACGCATCTTCTGATGCCGTAAAAGTGAAGAAAAAGGCGCAGAAAATGTCCATCCGGGAAATCACCCGCCAGCTGAGCAGCGGCATGCTGGCCACGCTGGCTATCTTCTTCCTGACACTGCTATTTTCCATGCCTTTGGGACTTCTGCTCACAGCCATACGCATGTCCCGTTTCAAGCCGCTGCAATGGATTGCGAAGATTTACATCTCCATTATGCGGGGAACGCCATTGATGCTCCAGCTGCTGGTAGTTTTCTTCGCACCATACTATGTACTGGATGTAAAAACACCTTACTCCTATCGGTTTATGGCGGTGATTATCGGCTTTTCTCTAAATTATGCCGCATACTTTGCGGAAATCTACCGCTCCGGCTTCCAAGGCATTCCCATCGGGCAGCGGGAGGCCGCCGCCATCATGGGATACAGCCGCCTGCAAACCTTTTTCCACATCCTCTTTCCACAGATGGTACAACGGGTCATGCCGCCGGTGACAAACGAGATTATCACGCTGGTAAAGGACACTTCCCTGGCCTTCGCCCTCTCCTATGCGGAAATGTTCACCATGGCAAAGCAGATTGCCGCTGCCCAGACTTCCCTGACAGCACTGTTTGTGGCTGGCGTGTTCTACTATCTCTTTAACTTTATCGTAGCCTACGGGATGGAGATGATAGAAAAAAGATTGGATTATTATCGCTAAAAGGAGGCGGAAAGTTATGAATATCTTAGAAATGAAACATATCAAGAAAAGCTTTAGCGATAAAGCGGTATTGCAAGACATTGATTTGTGCGTATCCACTGGCGAAGTGGTATCCATCCTAGGCCCCTCGGGTTCTGGAAAATCTACGCTCTTGCGCTGTGCCACTTTCTTGGAGCGGGCAGACAGCGGGGAAATCTCCTACTTGGGAGAAAATGTGGTTCGCAACGACAGCAGCGGAAACGCCCTCTATCCCAAGAGGAAGGATTTGCAGAAAGCCCAGAGCAACTTCGGGCTGGTATTTCAAGACTTCAACCTCTTTCCTCACTACACCGTGATGAAAAATATTACCCATGCCCCCATTGCAATCCAGAAGAGGGCAAAGGAGGAAGTATTCCAGGAGGCGAGACAACTCTTGGCAAAAGTCGGGCTGACTGACAAGGAAGATGCCTATCCCTGCGAACTGTCCGGAGGCCAGCAGCAGCGAGTGGCAATTGCCAGAGCATTGGCACTCCAGCCCAAAATCCTGTATTTCGACGAACCCACATCTGCCCTTGACCCGGAAATTACCGCCGAAATCCTGCGAGTGCTGAAACAGTTGGCCGCCGAAAAAATGACCATGGTCATCGTCACCCATGAAATCGACTTTGCCAGGATGGTTTCTGACCGGGTGGTATTCATGGATAACGGCTATGTGGTTGAGGACGGAGAGCCGGAGGATGTAATAGACAATCCCAAGAATGAGCGGACGAAGGCATTCCTGAAAAAACTTCACGTATAGCGGAGAATGTCTTCTCAAAATTATTTCCCCTCAGAATTTGACCGAAAGATACCCTATTCCCTGAACACAATTTTCATGGAATAGGGTATCTTATTTGTAAAATATATATTCCTTCAAATTAGCATATATGAACACTCTACATCCACATCCGAAGATACCAACGCTATTACATCTCGCATGATAAATTTTTATGCATAAACATAAAATTTATTAAATTGTCGACATTGTGCAATATCACAATTCCAAATAAAATTGTACAAAATTTCTTCCTAGTTTTTGGCACATTCCCAAAAACTTCCCCCTCTTTCCCAATTTTCTTCTTATCAAAAACATATATTTCTATCCATAAAATTTGTGCAACCTGACGAAGATATTTTAATCTTTTTTATAGATTAAAAATCTAAAACCCCCCTATAATTTCTGGCTTTTCAGCCCATTTTTAATCATCTTTTCAATCAATTTTTTGTGCAACATTACCCACAGAGGCAGATGAAAAAATCTGCCTCTTGCAAACAAATCCATTCCATTATAAGATGGACAGGCATTGATAACCAAAGGAGGATTCATGGGACAAATTTTTGACGACATTTTCCGCACGCTGTGCGAGAAGAACCCGCATTTGCTAATACCGCTAATCAATGAAGCATTTCACAAGAACTATTCCATAACAGATAAGATAGAACTACTGGCCGGAGAACACCATATACTATCTGAAAACGGCATAGGAATGGACGAAAGAATCACGGATTCCGCCATACATATCGGCGATAAGGTCTACCATATCGAATGCCAGTGCAGCCCAGACGGCACCATGGTGCTGCGGATGGTGGAATATGATTTCCACATTGCGCTGGAAAATGCAGAGAAAACAAAGACCGGTTACAGAATCAGATTCCCCGAGTCTGCCGTACTATATCTTCGCCATGGAAAAAATACTCCAGACAAGATTCAGATGGAAATTATCCTTCCGCAAAACCGCAGCGTGACATACTTCGTCCCCATTATAAAGGCGCAACAATACACGGAGGAGGAGATTATCAGAAAGCATTTGTATTTTCTAATTCCCTATTATATAATGAAATACGAGCATATCAAGGAAGAAGGATTGCCAGAATCAATTTCCAAGGAATATGACAGATTATATGGCGGAATGCTGGAAGCAATGGATGCCGGATTCCTAAACGAGTACGATATGTCAAACATCATGGACTTTACAAGTAAATTAGCCAATTATCTTTTTGACAAGAATCAAAAAGCGAAGCGGGAGGTGAATGCCATTATGGGCGGAAAAGTATTGGAAACCTATGCAGATCGGATGATTGCAAAAGGGGAACGCATAGGTCGAATTGAAGGAGAGCGCAAAGGACGAATCGAAGGAGAACGCAAAGGAAAAGTGGCAATCCTGCACGAACTCAACTACACCACAGAAAAAATTGCAGAGAAACTATCCCTTTCCGTCGAGCAGGTAAAGGAGATTTTGCAGCAGCTATGACAGAAAAATATCCCCGATTTCCCTCGCTAACCATACGTTCACATATATAAGGGAAATCGGGGATTATCCATTTAACTCAATCAATGAACTCTTATCGCGTCTTAATCACCATCTTCTTGCTCCATGCGCCCCTGTACGTCTTGCCACCCACTTTTTTATATGCCCTGACCTTTACCTTAAACTCCTTCTTACTTTTATATTTTGATTTAAGGATTGGTCTTTTTTGCTTGGTTACTTTCTGGTCGGCGTTAGGCGCAATAACCACATACTCATAACCGGTTACTTTTTTCTGCTTCTTCACCTTGCAGACAATCTGTCCCCATTTCCTAGAGGACAGGGTGCTGCCCTCATGGACACGTGGTTTACCACAGAACCAATGATAAAAAAATCCAAAAATACAAAGGCCAAATCGAGGTAAGAAATGAAACCATTTTATTAGAAGAGGACCAAATGCCAAAACGTTATTTCGTCATCTGCGTCTCTGTCTAATCTCTTTTCTTCCCAGCCGCCAGATACAGCACCAGCCCGGCAAACAATACCGCCACTGCCATCCAGACACCGAAAACCAGCGGCTCTCTCTCTTTGAACATATCATAATATCCCTTGAAATAGATGACCAATATAATGGCGGGCAATACGTAAAGCATATAATATTTCAGCCCTTTCGGGAAAGAGACACCAATTCCCGTATTCGTCTCCCGCAAAAATGCATCGAATCCCCAGCCATTCTTCTTCACGCAGAACAGCACGAACAATAAACTGCCAAGAGGCAGGATATTATAAGAAACCAGGAAATCCTCCACGTCCATCATGGTAGACCCCTGCCCCAGAAGCTGCACTCCCGACCAGAGATTGAAGCCCAGCACTGCCGGCATAGACAATACGGCAATCCCCACTAGATTCACGCCCAGCGCCTTCTTCCTCTTCCATCCGAAGAGATCCATGCTAATCGAAATGATATTTTCAAACACGGCTATTACCGTGGATAATGCCGCAAAGGACATAAATACGAAAAATAACATTCCCCAAATGCGCCCGCCCGCCATCTGATTAAACACATTGGGCAGGGTAATAAACAGAAGGGAAGGCCCCGCATCTGGCGCTATGCCATAGGAAATACAGGCTGGTATGATAATGATGCCGGCCACCAGAGCGATTACCGTATCCAGTACCAGTACATTCACAGCCTCCCCAGCCAGTTTCCGCTCCTTTCCCAGATAACTGCCGAAGATTTCCATGGCTCCGATGCCCACGCTGAGGGTAAAGAAGGAATGGGTCATGGCATCAAAAATCACATTTCCCAGCCCCCGCTCCTGCACCCTGGACCAATCAGGAATGAGATAGAATGCCAGCCCCTTGCCGCTCCCCTTCAAGAACAGAGAATTCACTGCCATCACCACCATCAATGCCATCAAGGCAAGCATCATAACTTTCGTAATCTTCTCCACGCCCTTCTGAATCCCCAGAGCGCAAATGCTGATACACAGAACCACCACCAGCAGCGTCCAGAAAATCATCGTTCCGGGACTGCGCTGCATATGCTTGAAATACTCATCAATCCCTTTCACCGGCGCACGATAGATCACGCCGCTTCCCATGACGCAGATATAATAAATCATCCATCCCGCCACCATGGTATAGAACATCATCAGCAGATAATTTCCAGCAAAGCCAAACCAGCGATAGTGATGCCATCTGGTTCCCCCCGGCTCCAACTTATGGAATGCCTTGCCAATGCTCATGCCGCTCCCCCTACCAATGGAAAACTCACAGATTAAAATAGGCAAGCCCAATATGACCAGA
>CATKZA010000077.1 GCA_949841235.1 uncultured Clostridiaceae bacterium | reverse complement strand
TATTTCCTGAAACTGAGCAAGTACGCTGACAGGCTGATTGAGCATATCAACACCCACCCGGAGTTTATCCAGCCGGAATCCCGCAAGAATGAGATGATGAACAATTTCCTCCTTCCGGGATTGCAGGATCTGTGCGTTTCCCGCACTTCCTTCCAGTGGGGCATTCCCGTGGATTTCGATCCGGGGCATGTGGTATACGTGTGGATTGATGCGCTGAGCAACTATATTACAGGGCTGGGATTTGATTTGGATGGAAATTATGCGCTGGAGGATGGGGAGAACCTTTATGAGAAGTTTTGGCCCGCAGATTTGCACTTGATAGGAAAGGACATCCTTCGCTTCCACACCATTTACTGGCCCATTATGCTGATGGCGCTGGATTTGCCTCTGCCCAAGCAGATATTCGGGCATCCCTGGCTGAATTTACAGGGTGAGGGCAAGATGAGCAAGTCCAAGGGAAATGTGATTTATGCCGATGATTTGGCGGATATGTTTGGCGTGGATGCGGTGCGGTATTTTGTACTGCACGAGATGCCCTTTGAAAATGATGGCGTGGTGAGTTGGGAATTGGTTACAGACCGTGTAAATTCTGACCTTGCCAATGTGCTGGGCAATCTGGTGAACCGCACCATTTCCATGACTAATAAATATTTGGGCGGCGTGCTGGAGGATCGTTCCGATGCAAATAGCGAAGAGGATAATGCGATTGACCAAAGTTTAAAGGCATTGGTTTTGGAGACGCCTAAGAAGGTGACGGAGAAAATGGATCAACTGAGAGTGGCGGATGCCATTACGAAATTGTTCGTCCTTTTCAAGCGTTGCAATAAATATGTTGATGAGACAGAGCCTTGGATTCTGGGGAAGGATGAGGCCAAGAGAGACCGACTTTCTACCGTATTGTATAATTTGGCGGAGAGCATCACGATTGGCGCCAGCCTATTGGAGGCTTTTATGCCGGATACTACAGAGAAGATTCTGGCACAGCTCCATGCTGCAAAACGTGGCAGTGATGAAATGGATTCTTTCGGAAAACTGCCTTCCGGCACGAAGGTGACAGAAAAACCGGAGATTCTTTTTATGAGGATGGATGCCAAGGAGGTATTGGCGAAGGCGGAGGAGATTAAGCAGAAGCAGATTGCGGAAGCAAAGGCAGAGTCTGGGGAAGTGGAAGAAGAGGTGATTGATATAGAGGCGAAGCCGGAAATCACCTTTGATGACTTTATGAAGATGCAGTTCCAGGTGGGAGAGATCATCGCCTGCGAGGAGGTGAAGAAGTCCAAGAAACTATTGTGTTCCCAGGTGAAGATCGGAAGCCAGGTGAAGCAGATCGTCTCCGGCATCAAGCAGCATTATTCTGCTGAGGAGATGGTGGGCAAGAAAGTCATGGTGCTGGTCAACCTCAAGCCGGCCAAACTGGCGGGAGTGCTGTCAGAGGGAATGCTTCTGTGCGCAGAGGACGCAGATGGCAATCTGGCACTGGTGGCACCGGAGAAGGAGATGCCGTCAGGGGCGGAAATCTGCTGATAAATCCTATGAAATATGGAGAGAGTGGTAAACACTCTCTCTTTTTTTGCCGATATAAGTGATACGAGAAAGTGTTTTTAGCAGTAACCATATAAGTTAAGCGAGTGCAAAGGGAATTGCATTCACATGGCATCAAATACAAGGAGGTGTTTGTATGATAGGTGAAATGACGAGGGAAGTTGCGGAAGCCAACACTACTTCCCCAGCAGGAAAACCTGCGAAGCAGAAATCTACGGCGGGAAGTAGGAATGCAGAAACGAGAAGGACATCCCAGGCTCACAGCCCGGCTTCGGCCTATAGGGCATCTCGGGCAAATGCCCCTGGCGGGGCGGATAATCCCCATCAGATGGAAATGCAAGGTGCGAGCCAGGGGACGAATGCCCAGTATACCATCAGCCAGCAGAAGAGCAATGTTTCTGCCCAGTACAGGGAGGCTATCGCAAAGGAGCAGGCATATTGGCTGGAAATGAAGAAGCAGGAGGAGCAGAAGAAGGAAGAGGCTGAGAAAAAGGAAGAGAAAGAGGAAAAGAAGAAGGGATTTGGCGAGGTTGATGAATTGCAGCGTCAGCTGGATTCCCTGAAAATTATGCTGGACAGATTCAAGGAACAGCGGGAGAAAATGAGGAAGAAGGAGAAGGATAAGGCGAAGAAACGGGTAAATTATAGCTATAACCGGGTATCCACGGCCATTAGCCGGGCAAAAAGCTCTACCCAGGCTTCGGCGGCATTGAGCACCGCTTCCTCCAACTTGAGCATGGTGAAGCGCATGTCTGCTTCCGGCCAATACAATAAGAAAGATATCGAGCTGGCATTGGCCCATGCCCAGAGGATGGTGCGTACTGCCAGAAAAAAATATACCAATATTAAGTTCGAAGTTCAGATGAAGAGCCGGAATAAATCCAAGGAGAGCCATAAGAAGCAACAGGTGGCACAGGTGCGCCGCCCCAAGCGGAAATATAAGGCGAAAAAGGAGCTGGAGAGATTGAAGACCCAGCTTAAGACACAGGAGAATCAGGAAAAGAATAGGAACAGGCGCACGGAGGAAATGGAGCTGATGATGGCAGATATGCAGTATATCCGCCGCAAGATCCAGCTGTTGCAGAGTGAGACGGATGGAGCAGAGTACAGCAATCCGTTCTCCTCAGATCAGGGAATCAATGGGGAAGAGATCATGTCAACGGTAGCGAATATGGAAAGCCTGAATATGGCAGAGACTGCCATGAATGCAGAGGCTAGCGCAGAGGCCGCCGCTTCCGCACCTTCCGGCGGGGAGCCTGTAGCGGCACCCTCGGGGGGAGAGTAAGTAGCATTTTGCCATATGGATTGAGAGCATTTGCGAGTTATTTTAAGGGAATGGATAGATAAGTCCATTCCCTTTTTTTCTGTATAGGAAATTGCTCATAACGTAACGCTGCACCGACCAAGAATGCCTTACAGCATTTATGCTGTTGCATTCTTGCAAGGGAACGCGCTGGCGTTCCTTTTTTGCATTTTATCAAATAGTCATTCTCTTATGTGTGAGCACAAATAGTCTGCCTATCTGTAAAATTAGTTGTGGACAGTAACGAATGATTCATGCCAAGCGTATGAGGAAATATTTTTTGCCTTGTAATATGAAATGGAGAAGTAGTATAATCGTTAGATAAGTAGCAATTTCTTATCCACATTATGACAAATTTTGCTGGATAAACAATTATAATGATTATATTACTCCAGCTATTAAATATCGTGATTTTTGCTTGCCCAAATGCTTTTCTGCTACGTTGGTCTCAATCACTGTAGCACTCGAGACAGATCAATCGCCCCGGCATTTGTCCAGCGCAAAATTCTTACTATATTTAATAGCCGGAGTAATAGTAAACGACAAAATAAGTTGTCACAAATCATTTTGTACAAATCATTTTGTTGTTCACTATAATTATGCCGCACAAAAACAACGGAGAAATGAGGAAATTTATGAATTATCGGAAAGACAAATATGGAAATGAAATATCTATTTTAGGATATGGTTGCATGAGGTTTTCTCAAAAGGCAGGAAGGATTGACGTAGAGAAGGCGGAGCGGGAAATCCTTGCCGCCATTGGCGGGGGCGTCAATTATTTTGATACCGCCTATGTCTATCCCGGCAGTGAAAAGGCGCTGGGGCAGATCTTGGCGAAGCATGATTTGAGAGATCAGGTAAAGATAGCCACCAAGCTTCCCCAGTATCTGATTAAGAAGAGGGAGAGCATGGATAAGTATTTTTCCGAGCAGCTGAGCCGCCTTCAAACGGATCGGGTGGATTATTATCTGATGCATATGCTTTCTGATATTAAGAGTTGGGAAAAATTGGTGAGCCTGGGCATCCAGGACTGGCTGGAGGAGAAGAAGTTAAACGGTGCCATCGGACAGGTGGGATTTTCTTATCACGGGAATGCGGAGATGTTCTGCCAGCTGATCGATGCTTACGACTGGGATTTCTGCCAGATACAGTACAATTATATGGACGAGCATTCCCAGGCGGGGAGAAAGGGGTTGCAGTATGCCCATGGGAAAGGGATTCCGGTGATTATTATGGAGCCGCTTCGGGGCGGCAAGCTGGTGAATCTCCTGCCGGAGGAGGCGAAGGAGATTTTCCGAGGGCATTCCGTGCAGCATACTCCCGTGCAGTGGGCGCTTCGCTGGCTCTGGAATCAGCCGGAGGTGACCTGCGTGCTTTCCGGCATGAATGATATGGCTATGGTGGAGGACAATATGGAAACTGCCTCTTCCGTACATGTGGGTGAGCTGGATGCCTCCGACGAGGCCATGTTAAAGAGGGTGGTGGGAGCCATTAATGCCAAGATGAAGGTGGGATGCACCGGGTGCAGGTACTGCATGCCATGTCCCCAGAATGTGGACATTCCCGGCACATTTTCCGCCTACAATAGAAGGTATTCCGAGGGGAAGAGATCCGCACTGATTGAATATGTAATGTGCACTGCCCTTCGGGGAACCTCCTCTGCCGCATCAAATTGCATTGCATGCGGCAAATGCGAGACCCATTGCCCCCAGCACATTCCCATCCGAGAAGAACTTAAGAATGCCAGCAAGGCTTTGGAGACGCCGCTTTATAAGGCGGCTCGCTTTATGGCAAAGCGGATGAAGATATAAGCCGTCAGCCCTGTTCCATCCATGTGCGGACTTGGGCAATCTCTCTGGCATAGCCCGCATCATCGTTTGGCGTTTCCAAGATAAAGGGCTTTCCCTGGAGTGCGGGATGGTTCACCACTCGCATCAGGGCATCCGCTCCGATGCATCCTTCTCCAATCTTCTGGTGGCGGTCCTTGTGGGAGCCTAGGGGATTCATGCTGTCATTGAGATGGACGGCCAGCAGCCTGTCAAGGCCGATGATCCGGTCAAATTCTTCCAGAACCTGATCCAAATGATCCACGATGTCATATCCTCCATCCCATACGTGACAGGTGTCAAAGCATACCCCCAGCTGATCAGAGAGGGTGACTTGGTCGATGATGGATTTCAGTTCCTCAAAGGTTCGCCCCACCTCGCTGCCTTTGCCGGCCATAGTCTCCAGCAGTATGGTGGTGTGATGTTCCGGCTTCAAGGTGCGGTTCAGGGCATCAGCGATCAGGGCGATTCCTTTCTCCGATCCCTGCCCCACATGGGAGCCGGGATGGAAGTTGTAGTAGCAGTGATGGATCTGCTGCATCCTCTCCAAATCGTCAGCCAGAATATCCAGGGAGAAGGAACGCACCTCCTCCTTGGCGGCACAGAGATTCATGGTATAGGGCGCATGAGCCACCAGCGTTCCGAAATCATGTTCCGATAAATATTGATGAAGTCCGTCCAAGTCTTTCGGATCGATTGCCTTTGCCTTTCCTCCTCTGGGATTTCTGGTGAAGAAGGCAAAGGTGTTTCCGCCTAATTTCGTTGCCTGCCTGCCCATGGCAAGGAATCCCTTGGAGACGGACAGGTGATTTCCAATATAGATCATATGCTACCTCTTTTCTGTAATTTTGCGTTTTTTAGAGTACTGGCACACAGCACCGGCGATTAAAGCTAACACAGCAGATGGCGATATAGGCTGTCCGGGATATAACCCAAAATCAGCACTACCCGTTAGATGGGCGGTGCTGATTCATTATGGTTGATCTTGTCCCGAGATAGATGCGTGACCTTTCGCACCTGAAAAAAATTTGGGTCGTTATGGTCTGTTGTAACCTGTCACGGTAACGGAACTATCACAGTTTAGACGGGTTAGAGCCACGTTTTTCGTAAGGTCTAGGCTGGTTATCCGGTTGCTGGAACAGTCAATGGATGTCAGAGCCACATTATTGCTCAAATCTAGGCTGGATAACTGGTTTTCGTAACAAGTTAAATAAACTAAAGCCGTATTGTTGGCAAGATTCAGGCTGGACAACTGGTTGGTGGAACAAATCAAACCGGTCAGAGCCGCGTTTTTGCTCAAGTCCAGGCTGGATAACTGGTTGTTGCTACAGTCTAAATTCGTCAAATTTACGTTCTTGCTGAGATCCAGGCCAGTGAGCTGGTTGTGGTAGCAGTTGAGTGTTGTCAAGGCCACATTGTTGCTCAGGTCCAGACTGGTGAGCTGGTTATCAAAGCAGTCGAGGGTCGTCAGATTTACATTCTTGCTCAAATCCAGACTGGATAACCGGTTGCCATAACAAATTAATTCGGTCAGGGCTGTGTTATTGGTCACATCCAGGCTGGAAAACGAGCATTTGGTTATGTCCAATTCCGTTAAATTTACGTTCTTGCTCAGATCCAGACCGGTCAGCGGCAATTTGAAAAAAGATGCGGATGTTAAGGCAGTATTGTTGCTAATATCCAGATTGGTCAGCTGCTCTAAGGAAGAAACCCCCAAGTCCTTCAGAGCCAAATTCTTGCTCAAATCCAGACTGCTTAGGTTTGGGTTCTCGGTGCAGTGAAGGGTCTCCAGATTCGTGCATTTGCTGACATCCAGACTGGTTAGCGGGATTTCCCTAATGTATAATTCTTTGAGGGATGCATTCTTGCTCAAATCCAAGCTGCTCAGCGGATTTTCGCTACAGTTTAATGTCAGCAGGGTATCATTCAGCTTCAGATTTGGATAGGTCAGCTTGTTTTCGGAACAGTACATGTCCTTCAGTTTTGTACACATGCTAACATCCAAACTGGTGAGTGAGTTGGTTCTACAGTTTAGGGATGTCAAGGCTGTATTCTTGCTCACGTCCAAACTGGTCAGCTGATTTTCTATGCACTCCAGTAATGTGAGTTCCGGGTTCTTGCTGACATCCAGACTACCTAGCGGGTTGTTGCCGCAGAGTAATTCTTTCAGGATTGTATTTTTACTCACATCTATGCTGGTTATCTGGTTGCGGGAGCAGTGTAATCTCTCCAGAACCGTGTTTTTGCTCACATCTATGCTGGTTAATCTGTTGCTTCCCTCGCCGATGTTAAAACACCAGAGTTCATTTAGGGCGCCCAGGCCTGAAACATCCAAGTGGCCTGTCAATCCTTTATCGTCCCAATATAATCCTATCAGTCTGTCGTTGTCCCAGTCATATTCGCTAGACATGATATTTTCGCTTACGGTTGCTCCCCGCTCGCGCTGTTCCGCAATCAAGGCTTTTAATGCCGCCACATCCTCATCATGGGAGCCGGCAGGTGTAGGGGCGGGCGTCTCGGTTTCTGCGGGCGGCTCTGTCTGTATTGGCGGCAGTTGCGTCGCTGCCGGCGGTGTCGCTGTCGCCGCTGGCATTGAACTTGCGGTAGGGGCAGGTTTCTTTGTGGGCTTTGGCGTGTTTTTATTCTTGACCTCTTTTACCGTCACGGTACAGGTCAGTTTTTTCTTTCCGACCTTTGCCTGCACTTTCGCTTTTCCCTTTTTCTTGCCCTTTACTGTCGCTGCTGTCTTGCCCTTCTTTTTCAGGGTGAT
>CATKZA010000076.1 GCA_949841235.1 uncultured Clostridiaceae bacterium | reverse complement strand
TTTCTGCTTTTCTGACATTCCGGGTATGACATTATCCACGATAATCTCATGCGTATCTTCCACCGCAATATCTTTCCCCGTCAGCTGCGGAACGCAGATTGTAACATGATATGCCACATCACGGTTCCTGCAATTACCGCATTGAACGACTTTCCCGCTGTGCTGATTGACTGCCACGCACTTCTGGCAGGTTGTAGGAATCGCATGCTGGGAAGAAATCATTGTAATGCCGGCACCATCTGCCAGTTTTTTCAGCCCATTCTTCGTTATTGCATATAGATTCGGGGTTGCAGGATGCCTCCTGCCCTGATTGTCGGTCCATTCCTTTTTTGCATGCTGCTGGATATATACGTCTCCTCTTTCTGGATCCGTCTCCAAGCGTATCGCCTGAATGACTGGTGCCTGAATGTCTGGAATCTCGACCATCACGTCCGTGTTGCCCAACAAGTTGTATCGTTCTGCCGGATATGTTTTAGAAATTGACAATTCATTCATAGATTTATTACCTCCATATTGTAATTTCTGCTTGATTTATGAAGCTGGAACTGGTACAATATGGTTGTTTGTTGGGGCGTCCTGTTTTTCTGGACGCTCTTTTTCCATACTGCAAACCATCCCGCATAATTCCATCGTGAGCCTTGAGAATGCGAGGCTCCTCGCATATTCCTCCGTGAGCATCGCCAGATACCATCCCTGCAATACGGCCGGGCGGCCTTCCTGCCCATATATGTAGTCCCGCTTTCTCCTTGCGCATTCCAGCGCCTCCTCGAACTGCCCGTCCGTTATCCCGTAGCCGAGAAGCCCTTCCACCTCTTCCTTTCTAATCTCGTCCATGCAAAATTCCCTCCAATGCGTCAAAATAATAATTGATGACTTCCCACGCCAGCCAGCAGGCCAGGAGGATCAGGCACCATTCGCCGCCAGCCGCATGATACCCCCGGACCCGGTAGGCATGGCCGACCGCCCATTCCCCGACTGCGAGCGTGACATCCAGCGTGTAAAGGACGGATGCCGCAAGCCTCGCCATAATCCACTTATTCATTTCCCGACCCCCCTGTCCGTGTAGAAGTAATGGCCGCCGTGCCGGAACAGGTACTGCAAGTTTTCCTCGTGCCATGTCGAATCGCTCTTGCTTTCAAAATACAACGCCCCCCTGCTTCCGTCCCATCCTTCCCCCTGAACCATGTCCAGCGCCCTCCTGCAATCTCCGTCCGGCTCCGCCCTGCCAAGCCTTCCATCTGCCACGGGGCTGAACTGCGCCTCCTGGTAAATCACCTCCCATATGCTGTCCGGAAACGCCTCGCTCTCGACCCTGTTCAGCACCACCCGCATCACCAGCGCCTTTCCCTCCGTATCCTCGCCCTCCGCCTCCGCCATGGCGATCTTCATCAGCAGGAAGGCTTCCCTCCCGCCGAGCATGCCGGACTTCCCTCCCTCTATTGGCGTTGCACGGATTTCCCTGCATGCCGATACCGTCGCCATCGGCCGGGGAATCGGCGAAGATGCCGCCACCTGATGTCCCGCAGGCTCTTTCCCGGCATCTGACGCATAGGCGCAGCATGCCATCGAGGCCAGGAGCAATGCGGCCGCACCCCCTGCGCTAGCAAGCATCCTTTTCCACATATCCCGAAACCTCCTTCCCATCAAACGTGAATGCCATCTGGCCAATCACTGGTTCCGTGTTCAAATGTCTATTGAAAAATTCATTCTGCTTCTCCCTTTTTTCTCCGCAGTCACAAGGTTCTCCCGGATCCAGATTGCTGCCACATAATGGGCAGGTATTGTAATATGCCATGTCACGCCTCGCTTTCCCTGTTCTTGTCTATCACCGCATTAACGACCTCCACCGGGATTCCGCATTTCTCGGCAAAGAGGTATTTGTTTGCCTTTCCTCTCCCATAAGGAAATTTCCCATCCTCCCTTGCAATCGCATTCACTTCCCTGATTGTCTGGTATGCTTTATTCTCTTTGCACCCAAGGAGTTTCATAACATCTGCCGCTGTCACATACGTGGTCATTGCTGCTCCTAAAACCCCTGGTGCCGCAACTAATGCATTCATCCCCTACACCTCCTCGTTCAGCCTATCTACCAAATGCTGCACGCCATCCAGGTCAGTACTGTAATTACCTCTGGTTTCCACGTTCCCGCCATGTTGCGGCTGTGCAGCGTCAAGTACACGCATTGCTATGTACATCTTTTCACCGCCAATGTACTGGCTGCTCACCTTCCATTCTGACTTCATCCTTCCATGCCTCCTTTCTCAGATTCCAAATTCAACCATGTCTAAAGGTTTTTCTTTGCCCAGATCTTCAAGTTCTGGGCTACCGCTTCCAATTCCTCCAGGCTTGCAATGACCCTCTCCAGATCCGGCCTTTCGTCCTCAGATATGATGCCGTCCTCGGCAATGTCCAGGAGCGTTTCCCTTATGCTTCCCAGCTTGCGGAATGCAGAAAGAGCCTTAAGCGCTATCCTGTCTAAATTTTCAATCTCCGCTTTAGGCTTGCCATTCCCCAGCGGGCACATATGCGTGCAATAATAATTCTCCAGTTCCGGCGCATTATACAATTCGGCCATGAGGCGGATTTCCTCCGGATAAGGAACTGCAACCCCGCTCTCTATTCTGTGAAGCCTGCCCTGGTCAATGCACATCATGTCCGAGGCCCCGCTCCTGCTGCCCAGCTGCTCATTATTTTTTGAAGCCTCTGAACGTGCCTTATAAAACACGTTGAGCCTGGTCTTTTCCCCTACATTTGCCATTTTCTTTTCCATCTCCATTCCTTATACTGTTAATTGACAGTAGGTTTTTTGCCCCGCAGCGCCCTGTCGATTTTTTCAACCGTTTCCTTCGGCGCAACAACTCTTCCGTTGATGATTGAAGAAATATATGTGTGCGACAGCCCTACAGACTCCGACAGATCCTTCAGGCTCAGCCCCAGGACCGCCATCTGCACCTTGCACTGCTTGCCCCATGGCGTCATGTTCTTGCCCATGCGCATCCTCCTTTCCTGTTATTTTTTGCTTTAACAAGTTGCAATAATATGTTAGAATAAGTCTGTAAGTTCCAATGAAAGCGAGGTGGTTTCTTGAAAAAGCTCATAAAAAAGTTTTTGGGAAGCCCCGCTCCCTGCACTGGGTTTCCAGCCGACGATGTAGGTACGCTGGTATAATTCGCCTCCCAATACCCCATGGCATCTGCTTATTGGGCTAAAACTTACATGCAGAACCGCAACTGCAAAAGTGATGCCGTCTAAAGATAATAGCCCGACTTGCTTAAGGGCAGCTATGCCAAAATCAGGCTATTGAAAGCCGGAACGATTTATGGGCATACACATATACAGATGCAGGGTAAACAAATGCGGGAGCAGTGCCATCCGGCAGAAGCAAGCTGCCGGATGGGCTTCTCAAAGCCATATGAAGCGAAAGAAAGTGCGAAAATCAGGAATCCGAATCATAGGAAGTTTTCATTTTTGTAAATGCCTCTTCAAGGATTTTCACAATGCACTCTTCCAAATGACTTTCAACACCTTGCGATCCCTTATTCGCCAATGCTTCTTCCTGATTGCCTTGCAACGGCCGATATGGCACGCATTTCAAGGCATCGAGCGTTTCATTGAAAAGCATCTCCGCCTGGTCGTATGACAGATGGTTTCGGACAACCATAGTGACCGCATCGTGCAGAAGCTCGGAATGCAGTGGTTCAGGAATGCTCTTGCTTTGGTTCATATGCTACTCCTTTCCCCGGCTTGCGCCGGTTGCAACTTGTTGTTTTAACATGTAATTGCAACTTGTTGTAGTTGTATATTATCATGCTATTGCTTGATTTTCAATGTTAATCACGCAAAAACTTGATATTTGTATAATCTGCACAAAATTCGAGGTGAGACTTTATGTACATTACACAAGATATTGCCCATAGGATAAAGGCAACTGCAAAAGCAAGAAAAATAACAATAAAGCAGCTGCTATCCGAATGCGGCCTTAACATCAATGCCATTTCGGAATTTTCAAAAGGCAAAAACCTTTCATGCATAAGCCTCGCCCGCATCGCCGACTACCTGGACTGCTCCGTTGACTACCTATTAGGTAGGACGGACAATCCAGAAATCAATAAATAAGGAGGCTTTTCCACGTGAACAAGAATTTAATTCGCATGAAATGTGACCGCATACTTTTAGAAAAGCAGCCAGCTTTTAGCAGGATATTGAATCAAAGAATTCAAAAAATATATGAAAAATATGCTGATTCCCTTGGTTCTCAGATAGACTATATCCTCCTTACAGCCTTTATGAGTGAAATTTTAACCTCCTATTCAGGCGTGATGCGTGAAATAATGGTACAAACCATTCAAGAAGTATTATCTGATGATGATTCGGAGGAATTGGATTGACAATGCTCAATTTCCTCTCGTTCCTCATCCGTAAGAGGTTGGAACCGAACTTCTTTATATGGTCCACTCGAAACGGGGATTGGTGAAGAATTCATTTTCCTCCTTTCTCCGGTTGCAGCCGGTGATTGGTGTAAGTTTTTATTGCAACTTGTTGTTTTACATTATTACTATAACTAACATTTGAGAGTTTATCAACATTATTTTTAGCATTTGTTAGATTTTTAGGGGAGACATTATGGATATTTCCGAACGAATGTTTAAACTACTAGAAGAAAAAAACAAAAAATCTATAGATTTGGCAGATATTTTGAATGTTGGGACAGGGCAGATTTCTACATGGAAAAAAAGAAACACTGATCCGCCCTCGAAATACATTCCTAAAATTTGTGAGTTTTTAGGCGTTTCATATGAATATTTGCTTACTGGCAAAGAAAGTCGCCTAGCACCGACTTCTACAGAAGATGTAGACTGGTTGTCACTTATCCATAGACTTCCTGAACATAAACGAAATGAGTTTAAGTCAAGAATCGAAGGATACCTAGAATGTTATGAGGAATCCATTACAGCGGATAATCCGCCATTGAAGAAGACAGGAACAGACAGCCTGGGAAAATAATGCCTTCGTGTGGTACCGAAGGCAAAAAACAGAGACGGCAAGCGAAATCTGTTGCAGCAGGTTTTGATTTGTTGAAGGAAGAAACTACAGTAGTTAGCATTGACGATTACAGAAGGCAAAAGAAAAATTGAAATATATTTATGAAATAGGAGTATAAAAAAGATGCAAGAAAATCCAAATAGCAATTTAGATGTAATTCCCATCGAAACGAGAATCCGCACGTTAAATCCAGTATGCAGCGGTCTATATCCGCATGAGATTTTGGCACTCTCCTACGCAAATAAATTTACAACTTCGCATAAGAGTTATGCTGGGTTTTGGAGTTACAAATATGGGATTGATGACATGGCTACACTAATAGACTCCCTGCATGAAAGGGGCTATATCACCGTTTCCAGCTTAAAAGAGACCATGAATCGTTCCACTGTTCCATTTCTAAAATCACTCTTAAATGAATATGGCCTTAAAGCTGGCAGGAAGAAAATTGATATAATTCATTGCTTAATTGAGAACGTGCCAGAATCAACATTAGAGGAGCATTTTCCAGAAAAAACTTATGTCCTGACCGACAAGGGTGCAGACATTTTGGGTAAAGAGGAGCATATCCCCTATATACATAAACACAATATTGCCGATTTGGATATATGGAATCTAAGCAAAATTATCCATAAAAATCCATCAATACCATTCAAGAATGCAATTTGGAATTATTTAGAACATAGTTGTGAATGTTATCTCAAAAACAACCAATATAGCCTATATCGGAATTACAGATTTAATATGGCAGAACTTCTCATTGAAGAAGACCTTTTTGATAACGCACTAATTCTTCTTTTTGAAGTTGTATATTATGATCTCAGCGGTAGTAATGATAGTCGATTAGGTAGTACAGCATTTCTCAAGTCCCATGATAGAGATTCATTAGCATTTATCCCAAAAGGAATTTTGTCTAGAATCAAAACATGCAAGGAAAAGCTGAGCATTACCGATGATGAATTAAAAGAGAAAATGATTGTAAGTTTATCTGGCAGCATACTTTCATTCCATATCTTTTCATTGGATGAATGTGCAGATATACTTCTTTTTGAAATTCAGGAGAACCTAGCGGGAATTGAAAAGATTTACGAGGCAGCCCAAGAGAAATATAAAAACAACCATCCCGAAGAATATGATGCCATGATAAAAAGACATGCATCTATGGAGGGCATAAGGAACGATCTAATAGCGGAATCAAAAATAGAGGATAGCATCTATAATCCAGAATGGGAAAAAGAAATAGAAGAACGGCTATCTAAACTGGATGAATTGTCCAAAAAAGAATTTTATCGGATGCGAGACAAAAGAAGCCGTAATGAAGATGTTCTTTCGTCCAAAGAACTAGACCGCCTAACCTTGGAAGCCATGGAAAGATCATTTCATTACCGTAATAATTAAAAATTAGCAGAACATATTTAAAAGGAGATAAGAATGCTAGAAAACAACAAGAACCATAATACGCTTAGGACTTCAAAAGTATTTTTTATAGTATGCATTGTTCTATTAGGAATCATGTTATTTGCAGCCCAATCTATGGATAACAACAACCGGATTGATATCGAAGATTTGCAAGCCAAAGGCGATATTAAAACCATATCATATCAAAGTTATATAAAATCTGGTCAAAAGTGCATGGGATACAGGGTATATGTATCACCAACAATAAAAGATAGCGATTTAGTCAACATATATAATTTCATACTAGATAACGAAGAAACTAATTACTTTTTACATACAGTATGGTTTTATCGTTCTAAAAAAGCGGCATTTGGAACAGATGTTTCATACGCAGTGATGGAAGAAACAAGTCCCGGCTTAATACCGAAATTAAAAAAATAACCACATCCTTTATGGCCAATGATTACATATAAAGGCCTGTTACTTTCATAATTATGCTTTTCACTGCAATAACTTTTGTTGGACGCAAAAAGCAGCACCCCCTGTCCTAATAAAATAAGGTGCTGCTTTTAGAGCATCAAATAATTGCCAGCGACTAGATACCCCTAGCCGACGGCTTTCTTGACAAGCATATTATAGCAAGTTGCGATAACATTGTAAAGCGACTTTTAGGATTTTCGGAAAATACGTTTCTTGAATAATGCCCCTGGCCAAGCAGTTGGAGGACGTGCTCTCATCCGTTCCGAGCCTTACGGAAAGGATGATTATTATGGTATCATGGAATGACATTTTTACTTTTGTCATCATGCTGATGGCAATATTGGCATACATAGACCAACATGGTAAACATAAGAAATAGCCGTTCTGCTCCCTAGCAAAGAATAGAACGGCTATTTCTGTAGCTTGTAAATTTTTTTGCCGGGACGGGTGATGGCGCTCACCTTCCGACTGCCTTGCTAAGTGCATTATAACAAGTTATAATAACTTTGTAAAGCAACTTATAGAAATTACAC
>CATKZA010000075.1 GCA_949841235.1 uncultured Clostridiaceae bacterium | reverse complement strand
CTTTTTGGATGCTTTCGCAGACTTCAGCAAAAAACTCTTCAAAACATTGAAAATGGTCTGCAAAAGCATAAACTATTGATGGATAATAAGTTATTATCTGTTTTTCACACTCGACCGTGAATAGTAACTGCTATTGGCAGTGATTTCCAGATAGAGACTGGAATTGGCTTTCTTTTGGAAACTTGCTGTGGTTAGCAACATAGAATCACTGTGAATATAAATATTTCTCACAATGCTTGCGAAAGAGGAAAAAATTAGGTAAAGTATAGTGTGATGCCGGAAGTATATTTGCGGATAATAAAGAAAGAAAAGAGGAAGAGGATGTATTCAGTGAATTTATATAATACCTTGACGAAGAAGGTGGAGCCTTTCAGGACGAATGAGGAGGGGAAGGTGAGCATGTACACTTGTGGCCCCACGGTATATCATTTTGCCCATATTGGCAACTTGCGAAGCTATATTATGGAGGATGTGCTGGAGAAGACTCTGCGCTTTGCGGGCTATGACGTGAAAAGGGTGATGAATATTACGGATGTGGGGCATCTGTCCAGCGATGCGGATACCGGGGAGGATAAGATGCTGGCGGGAGCCAGGCGGGAGAAAAAGACGGTGATGGAGATTGCCAAATTTTACACCGATGCCTTTTTTGACGACTGCCGGAAACTGAATATCAAGACGCCGGACGTGGTGGAGCCGGCCACGAACTGCATTCCGGAATTTATTCAGATGGTGCAGAAATTATTGGATACGGGATATGCCTATGTGGCGGGGGGGAATGTGTATTTCGATACTGCCAGGCTGGAAAATTATTACGTCCTCTCCAATCAGAATGAGGAAGAGCTGATGATTGGTGCCAGAGATGACGTGGAGGAGGATGAAAATAAGAGAAACAAGGCTGATTTCGTCCTGTGGTTCACCAAGTCCAAGTTTGACGACCAGGAATTGAAGTGGGAAAGCCCTTGGGGCGTGGGATATCCGGGATGGCATATCGAATGTTCCGCCATCAGCATCAAGCATCTGGGGGAGAGGCTGGACCTGCACTGCGGCGGCATTGACAATGTATTTCCCCATCATACCAATGAGATTGCCCAGAGTGAGGCATATCTGGGTCACAAATGGTGCAATCATTGGTTCCATGTGCTTCACCTCAATGACAATACCGGCAAGATGAGCAAGTCCAAGGGGGACTTCCTCACGGTGTCCCTGCTGGAGAGCAAGGGGTATCAGCCCGTGGTTTACAGGATGTTCTGCCTACAGTCCCACTACCGCAAGCCCTTGATGTTCAGCTATGAAGCATTGGACAATGTGAAGGTGGCCTATGAGAAATTGACGAAGAAGATTGCCGGATTGTCCGGGGAAGGACAGCCCCAGAAGGAGGGGATGCGGGCCTTTGAGGATGCCTTTGCGGAGGCTTTGGGAAATGACATCAATACTTCTCAGGCGCTGACAGTAGTTTATGATGTGCTGAAGTCAGACTTGAATGATGGATCGAAGAGGGCTCTGATTGAGAAGTTTGACCAGGTGCTTTCCCTTGATCTCTTGCGGGAAGAGGAGGCGGAGGAAGTGGACGGGGAGCTGAAAGCCTTCGTGGAGGCGAAGATCGCCCAGCGGAAGGCAGCCAAGAAGGCGAAGGACTTTGCCGCCGCAGATGCCATACGGGAGGAATTGAAGGCGAAGGGAATTGAGATCAAGGATACCAGAGAGGGAACCGTGTGGAGCGTGGTGGGTGAATAGTAGCATATATATCAATATAGTGTTATTTTTTGTGCCGATAGTTATAGACGTGGGAGGTTTTTGCCATTATACTATTAATAGAGTTGCAAAGTTCTCATAAGGTTACATGGATGATGTATGGGGTGGAGGACTTTGAAACCATAGAGAAGATGAAAGGAGAGTTACTATGAAAGTAGCAGATGGATTTTGGCTTAGCAAGCGGGGGTACGATGTAAATTATGCATCACAGGCGTACAAGGTGGAGACGACGGAAAATTCCATCAAGGTTCTTGCCACGCCTTACGTGGTGCAGAACAGGGGAATGACTCTGGGAGGACCGAATCTGGAGATTACTTATACTTCCACATCTGAGAATATCATTAAGGTACACATCGACCATTACAGAGGGGGCTTGGACAACACGCCTCGCTTTGAACTGAATGAGGATACCGGGTATCGTCCTGCTATCACTCAGAATGGGGATTATTACGAGATGGTTTCCGGTGACACCAAGGTGGTTATCAAGAAGGCTAATGAGTGGGAAGTAAAGTTCTATTATAAGGACAAGCTTCTGACAGGCGGCGCATGGAGAAGCACCTCTATCATTTCAGAGAGCCAGTTTGCGGCAAATGCCCGGATGAATATGCAGGAGGATGACCAGTTCTTCAATTATCCTCAGGATCCCCACACCACTTACATCAGAGAGCAGTTAAAGACGGATATCGGGGAGTGCATCTATGGATTTGGAGAGAAGTTTACTCCCTTCGTAAAGAATGGTCAGACAGTGGAGACTTGGAACTGCGATGGCGGTACCTGCTCTGACCAGAGCTATAAGACGGTGCCATTCTATATTTCCTCCAAGGGATACGGCATCTTGGTGAACAGTTCCGATAAGGTTTCCTTTGAGGTGAATTCTGACACGGTTTCCAAGGTGACATTTACCGTGCCTGGGGAGGAATTGGAATATTTCGTGATTGGCGGGGAGAATCTGGAGCATGTTCTGGAGAATTATACCACCCTGACAGGAAAGCCCGCATTGCCTCCGGCTTACACCTTCGGATTGTGGCTGTCCACTTCCTTCACCACCAGTTACGACGAGGAGACGGTGAATAGCTTCATCGACGGCATGGCGGAGAGAAAGATTCCGCTGCAGGTATTCCATTTTGACTGCTTCTGGATGAAGGAGTATGAGTGGTGCAACTTTGAGTGGGACAAGGATATGTTCCCGGACCCGGAGGGGATGCTGAAGAGGCTGCATGACAAGGGATTGGAAATCTGCGTTTGGATTAATTCCTATATCGGGCAGCAGTCAAAGCTGTTCGACGAGGGAAAGGAGAAGGGATACTTCATCAAGAATCTGGACGGCAGCGTATTCCAGTGCGATATGTGGCAGCCCGGCATGGCGATTGTGGATTTCACAAATCCAGAGGCATGCGACTGGTACAAGGGGCTTTTGAAGAACCTCTTTGATATGGGCGTGAACAATATCAAGACGGATTTTGGCGAGAGAATTCCTACCAAGGTGAAGTATTACAATGGCATGGATCCTATCAAGATGCACAATTACTACACCTATCTGTATAATAAATGCGTATTCGAGGCTCTGGAAGAGTATTACGGAAAGGACAAGGCATGCCTCTTTGCCAGAAGTGCTACCGTGGGCGGGCAGAAGTTCCCGGTACACTGGGGCGGAGACTGCTATGCAGAGTATTCTGCCATGGCTGAGACGCTGCGGGGCGGATTATCCCTCTGCTCTTCCGGTTTTGGATTCTTCTCCCATGATATGGGCGGATTTGAGGCGACGGCTCCGGCAGATGTGTACAAGAGATGGTGCGCATTTGGCCTGATGTCTACCCACAGCCGTCTCCATGGCTCTACCTCTTATCGGGTGCCTTGGGTTTATGACGAGGATGGGGATACGGAGGCTTGCGACGTGCTTCGCCATTATACCGTGCTGAAGGGCAGAATGATGCCTTATCTGTGGGCTCAGGCGAATAAGACCCATCAGGTGGGCGTGCCGATGATGCGTTCCATGATCGTGGCATTCACGGAGGATACGGCATGCAAGTATCTGGATCAGCAGTACATGCTGGGAGATAATCTGTGCATCGTTCCCGTGATGAACGAGGAGGGCGTGGCTGAGTTCTATGTGCCGGATTGCGGTACCTGGACAGATATTCAGAGCGGCGAGACCTATCAGGGCGGGAAGTATTACACCAGAAAGTGCGATTACTTCCAGACGCCAATCCTTGCCCGTCCAAATAGCATCGTGACCTTCGGCAATTTCGATGCGGAGGGCGAGATGACGGTAGTCTATGACTATCTCCAGGATGCGGAGGCTGTAGTCTATGGCCTGGAGGATGGCCAGACGGCAGAGGCAGTGATTTATGACAGCGAGTCCAATAAGATTACGGAGATCAAGGCTGCCAGAAGCGGCAATAAGATTACCGTGTCTTATGGCCAGACGGATAAGACCTTTAAGGTGACGGCAGAAGGAAAGACGGTGGAGGCAGCAGCAGGCACTACCAGCGTGGAGATTGAACTGTAATATGATTAGCAGTTATTTAGCCGGGGGCAAAAGGTTTCGCCCCCGGCCTAATTGATTATACCATTGCATCATTCCGTAATATTTCGGTCAAATCACACCGCAGCAGACGTTTTCCACCAATATAATAAGCAAGTGCAACAAAAAATATGATTGTCGCTGCAAATACGAAAATCGGCAGGACAGGAGCTTCTGCCCAAAATACCATAGGCTCCAAATAGCTTGCTGTTACCGCAAACTGCACAAACAATACCGTAAGCGGCAGCGTTATCAAAAGCGGCTTCCCCGCAATGACAAACGCTTCAATGCAAAACATTTTCCGCATCTCCTGTGGCGTTAATCCTATTGACATATACCCGGCAAATTCCCGTTTCCTCTGCCGCAGGAAACCTAACGTATTAGAAAATACATTTGCAATTCCAATAATGGCAAGCAACACACAGAACGCCCCGAAAATTATCATCATACCATTCATCATGCTATCATTAGAGATTTTTTCCTGAACTCGGTTTTCGCTTTCGATTTTATAATTGTTCCCGATTTGCTGGACAACTTTTTTCTCCAAATTGCTCAAATCAGTAAGGTCGGCGTTTCCATCAGAAAAAATCCGAATATAGCTGTCAGATTCCAAACCGCCTATCACTCCCGATACTTCTTTCCATAAAGCTTCTGGAATAAAATGTACCAGACCATAGTTTTCATATTCTTCCCTCAAAATCGGGGCTGTCTGCGTATAGGACAGAATCGGGATTTCTACGGCTTGGTTATCGGTGCTGGCATTATGAATTATAGAAGTCGTCCTATCTTCTTTTACAAACGGAATATACTGCTTGTAACGGAAATTACTGTTTACGCTATCCCATATCTGATTGAATACAACCGTTCCGTCAAGGCTTGGGATAATGCCAATCTGGGAGCAATATTCTAAAAAACTTGTATCATCCAATACAATAATCGGGATTTCCACATGAAACTGACCCTCCTCATTTGGCTTCCCTGCAACAGAACCAAATCCTCCAAGCATGGTCAATTCTTCACTTTGCCAATCTTCTGGCAGAATCCCCACCGCATCCGCTTTCTGGTATATCGCAACATCTCCTGCTCCAGAAACAGCCTTCACTTTATCTGTCATGTCAAAATCTGATATATCTGTATCTTTTACAGTTACCATAATATCCCACGCATCCTGATACCTTTCAAAATAAGTATATCTCGTGCTGATACCCGAAAGCGTGGTAAAGCAAAGCATAATAGAAAATCCAAGAAAGGACAGCAGTAAAGATACTGTGGATATTTTCAGAGATTTTTTCTGTGCTTTTAATGCGTTCCCTGCAAGATCCCCCTCCATGCCAAACAGCAGAGTTAAAATGCGGGAGTGCCTTCTTTTCTTTAATTGTAAACCGCCAGTACTGCGGATAGCTTCAAGCGGCGTTACCCTGCTTAATTTTCTTGCAGGTATCCATGCAGAAAAGAATACGGTTAGGACAGAAGAAAAAATAGTAACCGCAAATAAAAATGGATGATACTGAAATACAGCCACATGGCGTTCAGATACATCTTTCGCAAAAATATTAATCAGTTCTATAAAACCATAACTAAAGGCTATTCCTACGAAACATCCCAATATCATTGGCAATATGCTAAGTGCGAATGCTTCTTGCAGCAAACATATCCGAATCTGTTTTGGGGTAGCCCCAGTGCTCGAAAAAATACCAAATTGATGGATTCTGGCATTCATGGACAATTCAAAGGAATTGCGGATGATTAAAATTAACGATATTGCAACAATTATCAATATGGCTAAATACAATGCCAGTAATAACGGCGGCTCTGCATCCTGCGGGTCATGTATGAAATATCTGGACAGCAGAAGCGAATGATATTCCACGGCATCGCTGCCAAGCCCAAGCTGTTCTGAAATGAAAGGCATATCCCGATAAATCGTTCTGGGATTTTGAAAATAAATATCAAGCACGGTATTTTTTTCTTCCGATAATTCCGTATTGATAACCGCTTCTTTTACATTTGCAAAATTTTGTACGGTAGCTAAATCGTTTTCATTTATCTCTCCAACGATACGCCCCTGCCAGTCACCTTCGTCTAAAACAATGCTTTCAATTTCATACGTCCAAAAATTGTAAGCAATGCAGCATAACAGTGATAAAAACATAGTGGCAATCAAAGCAGCCGCCATCACGGATATACTGGAAGCACGGTTGTTTTTGATATAACTCTTGGAATAATCTCTCCACATCCCGCTCACCTCCGTTTCTCCACAAGGATACCTCTATGCCATTCTGCAGAGCCAAGGAAATGGTCGCTGATAATGCTGCCATCCTCGACTGTCACAATGCGGTCTGCCTCTAAAGCAATCTTTTCATCATGGGTAATAAGCAGAATTGTCTGTTTCAAATTACGGTTAGACAGTTTTAAAAAGTCAATAATTTCTTTAGAATTTTTCTGGTCAAGGTTTCCCGTTGGCTCGTCGGCAAGCAGGATTGCAGGACGGTAAATCAATGACCTTGCAATCGCTACTCGTTGCTGCTGTCCGCCAGATAACTGGCTAGGTAACGCTCCCATTTTATCCTTTATGCCTAATGTATTGATAATTGTTTCAAAATACTCCTTATCTGGTTTTCTTTTATCAAGCAGCATAGGCATAAGAATATTCTTTTCCACTGTCAGGGTTGGAATCAGGTTATAGAACTGATAAACCAGACCGACTTTTCTTCTTCTGAAAATTGCGGCATCTGTGGCATTTAGTCCACCAATGTCAACGCCGTCTATCATTACCGTCCCGTCTGTCGGCTTATCAACACTTCCCAAAATATGTAGCAGAGTTGATTTCCCAGAACCCGATGCACCAACAATAGCCACAAACTCCCCTTTTTCAATGGAAAGGTCAATTCCGTCCAGAGCTGTAACTTTATTGTCGCCTTTTCCAAATACCTTTTTAATCCCACTACATTTCAGTATTTCCATAATGACCTCCTATGATATTTTGGCTGGCTTGCCTTGTTCGTTCTATCATAGCAAAATAAAGTGACATCTTAGTGACTGTACTCAAAGGGCATCCCAATATGCCATTTGGCAGTCATAAAGTATAAAAACGAATTTCAAAACAAGCACCACCCTCATACAGATTGAACGCACGGATAACGCCATTCTGCATTTCGATGATGGCTCTCGACAGGGAGAGTCCTATTCCGATTCCATTTGTATCATCATTTTTTCCTCGGTAAAAACGTTCAAACAAATGCGGCAGTTCCTCCTTTACAAATCCATGTCCTTCATCCCATATCCGTATCTGCACATATA
>CATKZA010000074.1 GCA_949841235.1 uncultured Clostridiaceae bacterium | reverse complement strand
GACCAGGGTGATAGCGGAGACCGGGGCAGGGCAGCACGGCGTGGCCACGGCCACGGCGGCGGCTCTTTTGGATATGGAATGTGAAGTCTATATGGGAAAGGAAGATACGATTCGCCAGGCATTGAATGTGTATCGCATGGAACTTCTGGGGGCAAAGGTGCATCCGGTGAAAAGCGGAACTGCCACGTTGAAGGATGCGGTCAATGCCTGCATGCGGGAGTGGACTGCCAGGGTAGATGATACCTTGTATGTCCTGGGCTCTGTCATGGGACCCCATCCATTTCCTATGATGGTGGGGGATTTCCAGAGCGTGATTAGTCGGGAGGCAAGAGAACAGATACTGTCTCGGGAGGGCAAACTGCCTGATGTGGTGATGGCATGCGTGGGCGGTGGCAGCAATGCCATGGGTTCTTTCAGGGAATTTATCAAGGATAAAGGCGTTCGCCTGATTGGCTGCGAGGCAGCAGGACACGGCGTGGACACGGATCGGACTGCCGCCACTATGGCCGTGGGTACGGAGGGGATTTTCCATGGGATGAAATCCTATTTCTGCCAGGATGCATTCGGGCAGATTGCGCCGGTGTATTCTATTTCGGCGGGGCTGGATTATCCCGGCGTTGGCCCGGAACACGCATATCTGCGGGACATTGGCAGGGCGGAATATGTGCCGGTGACGGATGAGGAGGCAGTGCAGGCTTTTGAGTATATTGCCAGGACGGAAGGAATTATCGCCGCCATTGAAAGTTCCCATGCGGTGGCCCACCTGATGAAGATTGCGCCGGAAATGGAAAAGGATCAGATAATTATCTGCACCCTCTCCGGGCGGGGAGATAAGGACGTGGCGGCCATTGCCAGATATCGGGGGATTGATTTGCATGAATAGGCTGCATGGCAGGATAACTGCCTGTCTCGCACCAGGTTGTTTTTCATCAATATATGAACCGCTATAGGCGGCAAGGGGGATTGTTATGAGCAAGATAAAGAATGCATTTAATAATAAGAAAGCGTTTATTGGATTTCTTACGGCGGGAGATCCCAGTCTGGAAAAGACGGCGGAATTTGTGCTGGAGATGGAACGGGCAGGGGCGGCCTTGGTGGAACTGGGGATTCCCTTTTCTGATCCCATTGCGGACGGACCGGTGATTCAGGAAGCGAATTTGCGGGCGCTGGGTGCGGGATGCACTACGGAAAAAATATTTGACATGGTGTCATCCCTGCGGGAGAAGAGCCAGATACCGTTAGTGTTTCTTACCTATTTGAATACGGTATATAAGTATGGCTATGAAAGGTTTTGCGAGAGATGTCGGTCTTGCGGCGTGGATGGACTGATTATCCCGGATCTTCCTTTTGAGGAGCGGGAAGAATTGGTTCCTATTGCCAGAAAATATGACGTGGATGTGATTGCTATGATTGCGCCCACGTCCAGGGAGCGGATTCAGATGGTGGCCAAGGATGCCACAGGCTTTATCTACGTGGTGTCTTCCATGGGGGTTACCGGTGCTAGGAGCGAGATCACGACGGATGTGGGGGAAATCGTGGAGACCATCCGGGACGTGACAGATACGCCGGTGGCTGTGGGATTTGGCATAAATACAAGGAAACAGGTACATCAGTACGCTTCAATTTCCGATGGTGCCATCATTGGCAGTGCTATCGTGAAGATCATTGGTAAATATGGGGATGGTGCAGGGGAAGAATTGGGGCGGTATGTACGAGAGATGGTGTCCGGGCTGGCAGGTTAGCAGGGATTTTGGCATGATGGATCCCTTGCATTGCAATTCTGTGTCTGCGCACTGCTTGACACAAAGTTGCTTTATGGCAAAATGTAAAGGGGAGCAAAGTTCACAAAGTGAATAAAATTTATTTTTGCAAAAAAAGGAATATGATGGAAGAATTACTATTTCATAAAGAGTATGAAGAATTTTATAATATGGCGAACCGTTCAAGTGTTTTTCGGCAATATTGCGAGGATGCTTTTGGCCGGGATTTTTCGCAGGATGGGTTTAGCGATATCAGGCAGATTAATAGAATATTTGATTATATTCCGCAAGTTGATAATTTGCATATTTTGGATGTGGGTTGCGGCAATGGGAAAATGATTAAGTATATCCAAAGCAAGACGAATGCGCATATATACGGCTTTGATTATTCCGCTAATGCAATCCATGAGGCTAAGATAGATTCGGAACGAGCGGATTTTCAAGTGGGGTGCATGGGAGAGGTCGAGTATTCTGCTGAAACCTTTGATATGGTTATCTCTATGGACAGCATATATTTTGCGGAAGATATGGGTCTTTTTGTCGCACAGATATTTCGCTGGCTAAAACCGGGCGGCATATTTTTTGTAGGATATCAGGAGGGTGACGTGATGGAGAAAACGGAAAACTGTGAAACGACGTTTTTGGCCCAGGCATTCCGCAAAGGGAAAATACGGTATCAGGTTTTGGATATTACGGAGGAAACATATGCAATGCTGAAAAGAAAAAGGGAAAGCGCAATGAAATATAAGCGAGCGTTTGAAAGCGAGGGCATGGAGAAATGGTATGCTATGCTAGTCGGACAAACGGATTGCGTTAAGGGGTCGCTGGAGGGATACAAGCAAGGGAATGCAAGGTATCTCTATATTGCGAAGAAATAAAACTCTCGTACTATTCACAGCCGTTCTTTTTTCATGTGATAGACCCTCTGCCTTCGGCATCGTGTCTACACTCCGTTTCGGTTCGCACAAAACAGACAACCATCGGATGTTTAGAACCATTGCTGCAACGAGTCTGTCTATTTTTTAAATTAGCCGTGAATAGTAACTGACGGTTTGAAAATGTGGCATTTTTTCAAAAAAAGCCTTTTCATTAAGACATGTTGTATGGTATACTAACAGATAACGGTATGGCAAATCATGGGAATATTCTGTTCGATGATTATTGTTCAACCAAATGTGCGATAATGGTGTCGCAATCATACTATTATTAGGAGGTAACGATTCAATGGCAAACAAATGGGTTTATTTGTTCAAAGAAGGTAACGCTGATATGCGCGAGCTTCTCGGCGGCAAGGGTGCGAACCTGGCAGAGATGACCAGCCTGGGTCTTCCCGTGCCTCAGGGTTTCACAATTACGACAGAGGCTTGTACGCAGTATTATGAGGATGGTCGTGAGATTAATGAGGAGATTCAGGGTCAGATTAACGAGTACATCGTGAAGATGGAAGAGATTACCGGCAAGAAGTTCGGCGACAAGGAAAATCCTCTTCTTGTATCCGTGCGTTCCGGCGCTCGCGCATCTATGCCCGGCATGATGGATACCATTCTGAACCTTGGCTTGAATGAGACCGTGGTAAACACAATTGCTGAGAAGTCTGGAAATGCTCGCTGGGCATGGGACTGCTATCGTCGTTTCATTCAGATGTATTCCGACGTGGTAATGGAAGTCGGCAAGAAATACTTTGAAGAGCTGATCGACAAGATGAAGGCAGACAGGGGCGTGACACAGGACGTTGAGCTGAGCGCTGACGACTTGAAGGAATTGGCTTCCCAGTTCAAGGCTGAGTACAAGGCTAAGATTGGAGATGATTTCCCGGATGATCCCAAGGAGCAGCTGATGGGAGCAGTGAAGGCCGTGTTCCGTTCTTGGGACAACCCCCGCGCAAATGTATACCGTCGTGACAATGATATCCCATATTCTTGGGGTACTGCTGTAAATGTACAGTCCATGGCGTTCGGAAACATGGGTGACAACTGCGGTACAGGTGTTGCATTTACCCGTGATCCTGCTACCGGCGAGAAGAAGCTGATGGGCGAGTTCCTGAAGAATGCCCAGGGCGAGGATGTGGTTGCCGGCGTTCGTACTCCTATGCCGATTGCGCAGATGGAACAGGAATTCCCGGAGGCGTATAAGGATTTTGTCAATGTATGCGAAAAATTAGAGAAGCATTACAGAGATATGCAGGATATGGAGTTCACCGTTGAGGATAGAAAACTTTACATGCTCCAGACACGTAATGGCAAGAGAACGGCACAGGCTGCCTTAAAGATTGCTTGCGATTTGGTTGACGAGGGCATGAGAACCGAGGAAGAGGCTGTTGCGATGATCGATCCACGTAACTTGGATACCCTTCTTCATCCTCAGTTTGACGCTGCCGCATTGAAGGCCGCTACTCCGGTGGCAAAGGCACTTGGCGCTTCTCCGGGAGCTGCTTGCGGTAAGGTTGTATTCACGGCAGATGATGCTGTTGAGTGGGCCGCTCGTGGAGAAAAGGTTGTGCTTGTGCGTCTTGAGACATCTCCGGAAGATATTACCGGTATGAAGTCCGCACAGGGTATCCTGACCGTCCGTGGCGGCATGACATCTCATGCAGCCGTAGTTGCCCGCGGCATGGGTACTTGCTGCGTATCCGGCTGTGGCGACATCACGATGGACGAGGAGAACAAGAAATTTGAATTGGCTGGCAAGACCTATACAGAGGGTTCTGAGATTTCTATCGATGGTACCACCGGTAACATCTACGACGGACTTATCCCCACGGTTGACGCAACTATCGCGGGCGAGTTCGGCAGAATTATGACTTGGGCTGACAAGTACAGAAAGCTCAAGGTAAGAACCAACGCGGATAACCCGAGAGACGCAAAACAGGCAGTAGACTTTGGTGCAGACGGCATCGGCCTCTGCAGAACCGAGCATATGTTCTTTGAAACTGACCGCATCAAGGCCGTTCGGGAGATGATTGTCTCCAAGGACGAGGCCCAGCGCCGCAAGGCTCTGGAAAAGCTGCTGCCCATGCAGCGGGGCGAGTTTGAGGGCCTGTTCATGGCCATGGGCGGCCGCCCGGGGACCATTCGGTTCCTGGATCCCCCGCTCCACGAGTTCCTGCCCCAGGACGAGGCGGATATTGTGGAGATTGCCGGCGAGATGAATATGCCTGTGGAAGAGCTGAAGCAGGTTATCGCCGATCTGCATGAGTTCAATCCCATGCTGGGTCATCGCGGTTGCCGCCTGGCCGTCACATATCCGGAAATCGCCGAGATGCAGACAAGAGCCGTCATTGAAGCGGCCATCAATGTGAAAAAGGCCACCGGCCTGGAGATTGAGCCGGAAATCATGATTCCTTTGGTAGGCATGATCAGCGAGCTGAAGTTCGTCAAGAACATCGTCGTTAAGACGGCCGACGCCATCATCGCCGAATCCGGCGTGGAGATGAAGTACCTGGTGGGCACCATGATCGAAGTGCCTCGGGCTGCTGTGACAGCCGACGAGATTGCCCAAGAAGCGGAGTTCTTCTCCTTCGGCACCAACGACCTGACCCAGATGGGCTTCGGATTCTCCCGCGACGACGTGGGCAAGATTTTGAACGCCTATTACGACAAGAAGATCATGGAGCGGGATCCCTTCGCCAGCCTGGATCAGGACGGCGTAGGCCAGCTGGTCAAGATGGCTGTGGAAAAGGGCCGCAAGACCCGCCCGGATATCAAGCTGGGCATCTGCGGCGAGCACGGCGGCGACCCGGCCTCTGTGGAATTTTTCCACAAGATCGGCCTGGACTATGTGTCCTGCTCCCCCTACCGTGTGCCCATCGCCCGCCTGGCCGCCGCCCAGGCTAAGGCAAAAGAAGACCTGGCGAAATAGTCGTCGTGTCGTGGGGTAATATAGATTTTTCTCGGAGAGGCAATCAGCATTGACCCCGACATAGAAAAATAAGACCTTGCACCTAACCGTGCAGGGTCTTGTTTTTGTTCTCCGAACTATCCTCAACCTTGCATAGATACCGGATTTTAGGGACATTTTGTTTGGAATCACCAGGGCGGGGGGGCAAACGGGGGCGAAGCCCAACAGAACAAACAGCTTTGCCTTTTCGAGAAAAATCTATATTGCCCCACGACATGGTGATATTCCTGGATGGTGTTTTTGGGGATTTGGCATCAGACTTAAAACGCCTGTGTATCAAGGCTTTTTGGCGATGACATCTCCCAAATCCATCAGTGTTAATTCCCCAAAAACTGCTTGACTTCGTTTTTGGGGACTGCTTTTGGGGAATTGGCAGGATGTTCCCATAGGGGAGGACTGCAAGTATGAGGAAGAAGAACTTCAAAGGACGATGTGAGAAGCGGGTGTTGGGTAAGTTTGCTGAGGTGTGCCGGACGTATGACGCCATCCAGTACGCCTACGCTGACCTGCTCCAAGCATCGGACGAGGTTGTGGAGATCAGGTGTAACGTCCTGCTGGATGGGCTGGAGGTGGGAGAGTACACCTCTGACTTCGTATGCACCAAGGCAGACGGTGATCTGATGGTCAGGGAGTGTGTCTATCGGAAGTTCCTGATGAAGCCTCTGACGGTGAAGCTGCTGGATGCTTCAAGGGATTACTGGCTCAGGCACGGAGTCACGGATTGGGGGATGGTCATTGATGAAGAAGTATGATCTACTCCGGTTGGGTGACACCATCATCCGAGTGCTGGAGGCGCAAGGCGATAGGGTCCTGGTGATCGACTGCATCAAGAGGACGATGCCTGTGTGGGTAGAGGTGGTAGCTCTGGATTCCTACTCCGAGTGTACCAGCAGCGAGTTGTCGGAGGTCACAGGGGTTTTGATTGTCGGTGTGGATGATCTGGACACCGGCCAAAGGAAAACCATGTACGAGAGGTACACGATGATTGCTCCTGTTCTGTCGTTCCTGACTGATGATCGGATGCGTTCCCGGCTGATAGGCTCTGCGGCTGAGGAATACGGAGTATCAAAGGCAACCGTCAGGAACCACCTCTGCCTATATCTGTCCTACATGGATGTGACTGCTCTTGCTCCAAAGCGTCGGGAAGATGAACGGCAACTGACTCAGGACGAGAAGAATATGAGATGGGCGTTGAACAAGTTTTTCTATACTACGAAAAAGCAATCTCTGATGACAGCCTACACGATGATGCTCAAAGAGAAATATTGCGATGCGCTGGGGGGACTGGCAGAGGAATACCCGTCCTACTATCAGTTCCGGTACTTCTATCGTAAGACTAGGAGCCTACAGAACTTCTACATCTCCCGTGATGGGTTGAAGAACTACCAGAGGAACAATCGTCCTCTGACTGGTGAGGGAGTACAGGAGTTTGCTCCTGCTGTCGGTGCCGGAATGTTCGATGCTACGGTCTGCGACATCTACCTTGTCAATGATACTGGAAGTCTGGTAGGTAGACCTATTTTGACAGCCTGTGTCGATGCCTACAGTGGCCTGTGCTGTGGGTATTCCCTCTCATGGGAGGGTGGTGTCTACAGTCTCCGGGGACTGATGCTGAACATCATTGATGATAAAGTGGACTGGTGTAATCGGTTCGGTATCTCCATCCATCGTGAGGACTGGGACTGTGATATGCTTCCGGCCTCATTTATCACCGATATGGGTAGCGAGTACACATCAGGGACGTTTGAGCAGATCGCAGAGTTGGGTGTCAAGGTGGTTAATCTTCCATCGTATAGGCCAGAATTAAAAGGCTTGATAGAGAAATTCTTTGATTTGATACAGGAGAGTTTCAAGAAGCACTTGAAGGGCAAGGGAGTGATTGAGCCTGACTATCAGGAGCGTGGTGCGCATGACTACCGGAAGGATGCCTGTCTGACCATGGCTGACTTTGAGAAG
>CATKZA010000073.1 GCA_949841235.1 uncultured Clostridiaceae bacterium | reverse complement strand
AAAGCCCTGCCGAAGGATTTTTCCTATGTGATTGAGGAGCTCTTGACCGGTCGGCCCGACGTGTCGGACCAGGAGGCTTACTACAACGAAATCATCCGCTCGGTCATCCGTACCGGGCGCGCCGGCGAGCTTGTCGTGGCATTCTGCAATTTAATCCGGCGGCTTGTGGTGGATCATCTGCATGTCGTCGGGGATATTTTTGACCGCGGTGCCTGTGCAGATCAGATTTTAGACCTGTTAATGAAATACCATTCCCTGGATATTGAGTGGGGGAATCACGATATTCTCTGGATGGGGGCGGCGGCGGGAAACCCGGCTTGCATTGCCAACGTAATATACAATAACCTGAAGTATCGCAATACGGAGATTCTGGAGAGTGGCTACGGCATCAGCCTGCGGCAGCTCACCCTCTTTGCCGTGGAGGCGTATCCGGGAAAAAACCCGATGGAGGCGGCGCAGAAGGCCATTGCCGTGATGCTATTCAAGCTGGAGGGGGATATCATCAAGAGACATGGGGAATATGGCATGGACGACAGGCTGCTGTTGGAGCAGATTGATTTTGACAGCGGGACGGTGGCGATTCATGGAACTGCGTACGAGATGAATGACCGGGAATTTCCCACGGTGGACAGAGAAAATCCCTATGCTCTGTCGGAAGGGGAGCGAGGGGTGATGGAGGAGCTGAAGACGGCGTTCCACAACAGCGTCCGCCTCCAGTCCCATATCAGGTTTCTGTATGAGAGGGGAAGCATGTACCGCATTTACAATGGAAATCTTCTGTATCACGGCTGCATTCCCATGGATGATACCGGGAATTTTGAGGGGGTGGAGATGGAGGAGATTTATCAGGGGAAATCTTACTTGGATTATTGCGACAGGATGGCCAGGAGGGCATATTTCCACAAGCATGACCAGGATGCAAAGGATTTTATGTGGTATCTCTGGGCCGGTAGGAAGTCTCCCCTCTGCGGAAGGAATTTAAAGACCTTCGAGCGGGTGTTTGTGGAGGATGAGGATGCCTGGAAGGAGGAAAATGACCCCTATTATCGCTTTTATCAGGAGGAGAAGACCTGCAATATGATTTTGCGGGAGTTCGGCCTCTATACCCCCATGTCCCATATCATCAACGGCCACACCCCTGTGAAGACGGTGGAGGGGGAGCAGCCCATTCGAGCCAATGGAAAACTTCTGGTCATTGACGGGGGCTTTTGCAAGAATTACCATGAAACCACCGGCATTGCCGGATATACGCTGATTTATAACTCCCACGGGCTGAGGCTGAAATCCCACCATCCCTTTGAGAGCGTGGCCCATGCCCTGCGGGAGAATAAGGACATCGAGTCCGATTCCCGGATGATCGAGACGGAGAAGTCCCGGATTTTGGTGCGGGATACGGACAGCGGGAGGCGGATGATAGAGTATATCCAGGATTTGAAGGAACTGCTGCGGTATTATGGCTGATGAAAGTTTCTTCTTTGCTGAATGGGGATTTTAGGGCAGGAAGCTGTAATATCACTGGGATTGGAAAAATAATATAGTAGGGAACAGAGTAAGAATGGGGCTATGAACATAGCGATGGAGATTATTGTAAAGTATGTGGATAGCATTCGTTATGCAGAGAAACTCTTTCCGGGAATCCGGGTGGTGGAATTGTTTAACCAGTATGCCATCGTGACCCTTGGGGAGGAGCATCTGGAGGAGTTTTCCGCACTCCCGGAGGTGGTTTATGTGGAGCCGCCCAAGAGGGTATATTATAACTTGCAGGCAGGAAGGCGAGCTTCCTGCCTTTCCGGCGTGCAGGGGAATCCGAACGTTTCCGGCATCCGGGGCGGGGCCGGGAGGAACCGTACGGGCAGGGGCGTCTTCGTGGGCATCGTGGACTCTGGCGTGGATCTGAGGCATCCAACTTTTATAGGGGAGGATGGGGAAAGCCGCATCGCATTTTTCTGGGATCAGACAAAGGGAACGGAGAATGCCGGAGAAGGAGAAGGCGGACAGGGCGGCGGGGATGCCGGATTGGCGGATGAAGGCATGCCATACGCATTCGGTCGGGTGCCGGAGAGGTATCAGCGGGGAAGGGAGTACACGGGGGAGGAGATTAACAGGGTGATAGACGGCCAGGAGAATCTGGAAAATACGGAGAGGGGGAGCGGACATGGGACCGGGGTGGCGGGAATTGCGGCCGGAAACGGCCGGGGCTCCCAGGGATTCCGCTACCGGGGGATTGCCACGGAAAGCCAGCTTCTGGTGGTGAAGCTGGGGCGGGGAAACCAGGATTTTGCCGGCACTACGGATGTGATGATGGGAGTGGACTATGTCCTGCGGAAGGCTTTGGAACTGGGCAGGCCCATCGCCATCAATCTCAGCTTCGGCACCAATCAGGGAGCCCACGATGGGAATACCCTCTTTGAGCAGTATCTGTCTGATCTGAATGGGGTGTGGAAGAATGTGATCGTGGTGGCTACTGGGAACGAGGGGGATACCAGGCACCATGCAAGGGTTCTTTTGGAGCGGCAGGAGGAGCGGCTGGAGTTTGCCGTGGGTTCCGGGGAGAGGAGCTTGCTATTGCAGATCTGGAAGCAATACGTGGATGAGTTTCGTGTGGCATTGAAAACGCCCTCCGGGGAGCGCTTCTTCTTTCCATCCGAGCCAGGGCAGTCTTCTGCTTATACATACGGTGACAATCGGCTCTTTTTGTTTCTGGGCGCGCCCACTCCCTGTCAGGATACCCAGGAGCTTTCTGTGGAGTGGATGACTGGAACTGGCGGATTTGTGGAGAGCGGCATCTGGACGGTGGAGTTTTATCCGGACCAGATTGGGGATGGGAGGGTGGACTTGTGGCTGCCCACCGTGGAGGCTATTGGGCTGTCTACCGGATTTCTCCTGCCGGAAGTCAATACCACCCTCACCATCCCTGCCACGGCTAGGAAAGTCATTACCGTGGGGGCGTACAGGAGCGATAATGATACCGTGGCAAACTTTTCTGGCAGGGGAAATACGGTGGATGGCAGGCAGGTTCCCGTTATCGTGGCTCCCGGGGTGGGGGTGGTGACGGCTAGACCCGGGGGAAGCTACGGCGCGCAGACGGGAACTTCCTTCGCCGCCCCCTTTGTCACCGGCAGTGCGGCTCTTTTGATGGAGTGGGGCATCGTGCAGGGCAACGACCCATACCTGTACGGGGAGAAGATGCAGGCATATCTGGCCAAGGGGGCCAGGAGGCTGGTAGGGCAGCTGCAGGTGCCGGATGTGCAGGCAGGGTATGGGGCGCTGTGCGTCAGTGCCAGTTTGCCGGGGTGACAGGTAATCCAGGAGTTTTTCAAATGAAGTTGATTTTCCATACAAAATATTATATGATGGAAAGGAATGAGCAAAAATGAGCCATACTGGCTTTGCAGAAATGGAGGAAAATATGAAAATTACGAATATTTCGGATATCAATGAGTTTTTCAAGGTAATCGACCAGTGCAAGGGGCGGGTGGAGCTGACTTCCACGGAGGGGGACCGCATCAACTTAAAGAGCCGCCTGACGCAATTTGTTGCCATGGCGCAGATTATGGACACTACCTATGTGAAGGAATTGGAACTTGTGGCTTCTGAGCCGGAAGATGTCAAGCGTCTTCTGGACTATATGATGAAGGGGAAAATCTGATCGTTGCCATTGACAGTTGCGAGATTGAAATCGCCGGTTGCTATGAACAGTGCAGTTGGGAATGGCTATGTCTGGGTTTGGAGATTTTGTTGCAATTTACTAACGGATTGTGATATGTTATGTACATTGGGGATTGAGTGTTTGTTTTTCAATTACGTTGAGAGAGGATATGTGAATGGACATTTGGAAAATCATCCAGTTGGCCGGGGGCCTTGCCATGTTTATATTTGGCATGAACCTGATGAGTGACGGCCTGAAACTGGTAGCTGGCTCTTACTTGAAGAATATTCTGGAAAAACTGACACAGAATAAAATAATTGCGATGTTCGTGGGGGCTGGCCTCACGGCGCTGATTCAGAGTTCTAATGCCATGTGCGTCATGGTGGTGGGATTTGTGAATGCGGGCATCATGCAGCTGGAGCGTTCCGTGGGAATTATCATGGGAGCAAAAATAGGTACCACCATTACCGGACAGCTGATTGCCTTTAACATCGGGCAGATTGCGCCGATGATTGCCTTTATCGGCGTGGCGGTGACCATGTTTTCCAAAAAGCCTAAGCCGAAGACGGTGGGACAGATTATTACCAGCTTGGGCGTACTCTTTATCGGGCTGGAGACCATGAAGGAGGCCATGTCTCCGTTGAAGGAAGAGCCTTGGTTCCAGGATTTGCTGACGAATTTTACGAATCCTGTCCTGTGCGTATTGATTGGCTTGCTTTTCACGGTGGTCATTCAGAGTGCTTCCGCTTCCGTGGGCGTGCTGCAGACATTGGCGGTGGCAGGGGTGATGACGAATTTTCCCCAGATGTTCTATCTGATGCTGGGCATGAATGTGGGGGCTTCGGTGGCACCCCTTCTGGCATCCATGGGTGGCAGAAAGGATGCGAAGAGAGTGGCAATGATCGTGACGCTTTTTGAGAGCATTGGAATGCTGCTGTTCCTCATCGTCACCCAGATATTCCCCCAGATATTTGACTGGATTCAGGGAACCTCCCCGGATCCTTCCAGGCAGGTGGCCAATGCCAATACCATCTTTAATTTGGTGACAGTCTTCTGTCTGCTGCCCGTATCCAAGTATCTGGTGAAATTGTCAGAATTGGTGGTGCGGGGAAAGGACGAGAAAGAGGGGGCTTCCCTGTATTATATCAATGATTCCGGCTACCAGTCAGGCACGGTGCTCATCGGGCAGATTGACCAGGAGGTGGCGAGAATGCATGAATTGGTACATACGAACATCAAAGCGGCCACGGATGCCTATTTTGAAAAAATGAAGATTTCTTCTGAGGAATTTGATGACAACGAAGCCACGATAGATCTGCTGAATAAGGAAATCATTTCTGCCCTGGTCCGCACCAATGAACTGGGGGTTTCCGCCAAGGAGGCGGAACATGCGGGAAATCTGTATCATATTGTGACGGATTTGGAGCGGATTGGAGACCATGCGGAGAATGTTCTCGGCTATGCCAAGCAGATGAAGGAGAACAAGCAGAAGTTCTCTGATAAGGCATTGCGGGATTTAAAAGAGCTGAGCCAGACCGTGGAGAAAAACTTCAACCTGGCCTGCCTGCATTTTGCAACGCCCAGCGAGGATTTGTACCGGGAGATCTTTGACTTGGAGGCAAAGGTGGACAAGATGGTGGAGAAGATGCGCGCCAGGAATGTGAAGCGTCTCAGCAAGATGAAGTGCGAGGCCACCCAGGGACTGTTCTACAGCGAAATTCTCGTAGATTTGGAGCGAGTGTCGGATCATGCCATGAATATTGCGGAGGCGGCCAAAAAATATGAAATTGACGAGGAAGAATAAAAAAACTATTGACAAAGTATGGCAGGATTGCTATACTGAAAGGCGTTGTTAAATGATTGAAAATGAATTAGGAGGTGGAATAGAATGTCTATTTGTCCAAAAAATAAATCTTCCAAATCTAGAAGAGATAAGAGAAGAGCAAACTGGAAAATGTCTGCGCCCAATTTGGTAAAGTGCAGCAAGTGCGGTGCGTTGATGATGCCTCACAGGGTATGCAAATCTTGCGGGTCATACAACAAGAAAGAGATTCTTGCCAATGCGGAGTAAGCGGGAGATGCCGTAGATTCGGTGGCCTGCAAGATGCTCGATGGTCATGGCGCAGGAGGTCAATATGTCTGTAGAGATAGATGTATTGGCCTTTTTACGTTCCAAAAGGTGCTTGTATTTTCTAAAGATATTCTTTATAATGGAATCGATAATGAAAGATGCTTTTGGCAGCAGATGGGAGGATAGGAAGATGGACAATGGAAATGACAAGGGGAATCTGATTCAGGAACTGGCGGATGCTTTTGTGAAGGATGAGGGGCCTACGAAGGATGCCGGGGAAAATCGCTTCAATCGCTCCACCGGGACCTTGATTGCATCCAATACCTTTATCAATTATGCCCTGAGCCATATTGACGAGGTGGGCTTTACCAAGGGAAAGGTTTATAAGTGCAGCCAGATTCAGGATGATTTCACAAGGATCATCTGCGATACCGGAGAGGAGATTCGAGTGAATATCAATGATCCGGATTTTTCCTTTAAGGTAAATCCCAGAAAGTAATGGGAAGTATTATGAATGATAGCGGCCTTTGAGAAAAGCAGGGATGACTTTGCGGCGGAAGGCATGTGCTTGTTTTTTTAGAGTATGGTATCAAGAAACTTTTCGGAAGTGAGGAAGGGCATGGCGTGGGAAGATATGGAAGAGAGAGTGGCACTCTCTCTTCTTTATGATTTTTATGGGGCATTGTTGAAAGAGAACCAGCGGCGGATGTTCGAGGCCAGCGTGCTGGAGGATTATAACTTCTCTGAAATCGCCCAGGAGGAGGGGATTTCCAGGCAGGGCGTTTACGATGCCATTAAGCGGGCTACGAAGCAGCTGAAGGAATACGAGGAGAAGCTGGGGCTGGTGGCCAGGTTCCAGCGCCAGAAAGAACTGGCGAGGCAGCTGCATCGGGAACTGCAAGGGCAACAGGTTCCCCTGGAGCAGGCGGATTCCTGGAAAAAGATATACCGGCTGCTGGGGGAGATTCTGGAGGAAGAGTGAGAGGGGAGCCGGCCTGTGATGAATCTGCGATTCGGTCAGTTTTTCTTGAATTCCAGGAGTTCCAGTCCCTCATTGTCTTCCAGCACCATGCGGATCATCCAGTCGTTTGCAAAGAGCAGTAAAGGATTTCCCTTCATATCCTTTACTGCTTTTACGTTGTTCATCCGCTTTAGCTTGGTCACGTCGGTGGAGGGGTCGCCCACCCATCGGATGTAGCCGTAGGGCAGGGACTCCAGCCGAATCTCGCAGCCGTATTCATTTTCCAGGCGGTACTTCAGCACGTCGAATTGCAGAACGCCTACCACGCCCACGATGATTTCGGACATTCCCGCAGTGAACTCCTGGAAGATCTGGATGGCTCCTTCCTGGGCAATCTGGGTGATTCCCTTCACGAACTGCTTTCTCTTCATGGAATTTAACTGTACCACTCTGGCAAAGTGTTCCGGGGCAAAGGTGGGAATCCCCTCGTATTCATATTTGTTGCCGGGGAGGGTGATGGTGTCGCCGATGGAAAATAATCCGGGATCAAATACCCCGATCACGTCTCCCGCATAGGCCTCGCTGATGACCTGTCTGTCCTGGGCCATGATCTGCTGGGGCTGTGACAGGCGCATTTTCCTGCCGCTCTGCACATGGTAGACTTCCTTCTCGGCATTGAACTTGCCGGAACAGATGCGCAGGAAGGCGATGCGGTCCCGGTGTGCCTTGTTCATATTTGCCTGAATCTTAAAGACGAAGGCGGAGAAATCATTGTCTATCGGATCGATTTTTCCCTCGCTGGACATGCGGGGAAGAGGCGAGGTGGTCATCTCCAGGAAATACTTTAGGAAGGTTTCCACGCCGAAGGTGGTCAGGGCAGAGCCAAAAAATACCGGGGAGAGTTCCCCTTTTTGCACCTGCTCCAAATCCAGGGGATCGCTGGCACCGTCTAACAGTTCGATTTCCTCCACCAGCTGGCTGTATAATTCTTCCGTGGCCAATTCCCGCAGAGCAGAATCTTCTA